>CALFYB010000362.1 GCA_937952995.1 uncultured Caulobacteraceae bacterium | reverse complement strand
GCCAGATCCCGTTCAGCCGGAAGTCGCGTCCCCACCGGATAGCGTCCTTGCGCCAGTTCCTCCATCAGCGAACGGGCGAGGTCCTGATACAGGCGATCATTGGATTTGACGTTCGGCACGAGAGCCATGGCGGACAACCTTTTGGTAAAACCAATTTTCAAAACTTGACAGACCGAAATTGGTCCGTCAATCGGTAATACCACATTAGGCCAACACAATGCGAGTGCCCGAGTCATGAAAATTACCGCCGCCCGTGTGATCGTCACTTGCCCCGGTCGCAACTTCGTCACGCTCAAGATCGAAACCGACCAAGGGGTCTACGGAATCGGCGATGCCACCCTCAACGGGCGGGAACTGTCGGTCGTCGCCTATCTGGAAGAGCACGTGATACCCTGCCTGATCGGGATGGACCCGCGCCGGATCGAGGACATCTGGCAGTATCTCTATCGCGGGGCCTACTGGCGGCGCGGGCCGGTGACGATGCGGGCCATCGCCGCGGTCGACATGGCGCTGTGGGATATCAAGGCCAAGATGGCAGGGATGCCGCTCTACCAGTTGCTCGGCGGTCGCTCGCGAGATGGCATCATGGTCTATGGCCATGCCAACGGCGCGGACATCGCCGAGACGGTCGATGCAGTCGGCCACTATATTGACCTTGGATATAAGGCCATCCGCGCCCAAACCGGCGTTCCGGGCGTCAAGGACGCGTACGGCGTCGGCCGGGGCAAGCTCTATTACGAACCCGCAGACGCCGCCCTGCCCTCGGTCACGGGATGGGACACCCGCAAGGCGCTGAACTATGTGCCCAAACTGTTTGAGGAACTGCGGCGGACCTATGGCTTTGACCATCACCTGCTGCACGACGGCCATCACCGCTATACCCCCCAAGAAGCGGCGAACCTGGGCAAGATGCTCGAGCCCTATCAGCTGTTCTGGCTAGAAGACTGCACCCCGGCAGAGAACCAAGAGGCGTTCAAGCTGGTGCGTCATCACACGACCACCCCGCTGGCCGTCGGAGAGATCTTCAACACCATCTGGGATGCCAAGGATCTGATCCAGAACCAGTTGATCGACTATATCCGGTGCACCATCGTCGGCGCGGGCGGCATCACTCACATGCGCCGCATCGCAGACTTCGCGGCGCTCTATCAAATTCGAACCGGCAGCCATGGTGCAACCGACCTGTCCCCCGTGACGATGGGCTGCGCGCTTCACTTCGACAGCTGGGTCCCGAATTTCGGTATCCAAGAATATATGCGTCACAGCGAGGAGACCGATGCCGTCTTCCCGCATGACTATTGGTTCAAGAGCGGCGAGCTCTTCTGCGGTGAAACGCCAGGTCACGGCGTCGACATCGATGAAACCTTGGCCGCGAAATATCCCTACAAACCCGCCTACTTGCCCGTTGCACGACTGCAAGACGGCACGATGTGGAACTGGTAAGGGCGTGAAACCATGCGTGCGAAATTGACCACTGTCAGCCTTCTTGCCCTCACCTGCGCAGCCGCGCTCGGTGCCCCATCATTTGGCATGGACCTGAAGAGCCTGAAAAAGCTCGGCACCGTGAGCGAACGGTATCAGGCCTATAATATTGAAATGGTTGAGATAACTGGTGGACGGTTTTGGGCACCCTACGGCGGGCCAGCCGGTGAGGTCTATCGCGAACGCCCCCCCATCGACCTGAGCAACCCCAAACTGGTCGCGCTCGCCAAAAATCTCGGTCCGAGCCTCGTGCGGGTCAGCGGCACGTGGGCGAACAATACCTACCTGATGGCAGAGGGCGAAGAGCGGACCACGCCTCCAGAAGGCTTCAAGCAGGTTTTGACCCGCGATCAGTGGTCTCGGGTGGTCAATTTTTCTAAGGCCGTCGACGCCCCCATCGTGACCAGCTTTGCGGCTAGCGCCGGGACAAGAGGGCCCGATGGCAAATGGACTCCTATCCAAGCCCAGCGCCTAGCCGACCTGACACATGCCTTGGGTAGCGACCTCTATGCGGCTGAGTTCTTCAATGAACCCAACGCTCCCGGTGCCACGGCAGGTATGCCCGCAAATTACGACGCCGCAGCCTACGCTGCCGATTTTAGAACCTTCCGGGATTGGGCACACAAGGCCGTGCCGACCATGAAGATCATTGGTCCCGGCGGTGTCGGCGAAGGCTCACTGACCAAGAACATTCCGGTCAACTCGATTGGCGGGAAGTTCGTCAGCTCCGAAGATATGATGAAGGCCAATCCCAACAGTCTTGATGCCGTCAGCTACCATTTTTACGGCTCCGTTTCGCAGCGCTGCGAGCAGATGAAAATGGGCACTGCGCTTAAGGCAGATGCCCTGAAGGCCGAGTGGCTCGACCGCACCTTGCTTGATGTTGACCATTATGGCGCGCTGCGCGACCGGTTTGAGCCGGGCAAGGCCCTTTGGAACACCGAAACCGCTCAGGCTGCCTGTGGCGGCAGCCCGTGGGCGTCCACCTTTCTTGACAGTTTCCGCTACCTGAACCAACTCGGCGCGCTGGCCCAAAAGGGCGTTCAAGTGGTGATGCACAATACGCTAGCCGCATCTGACTACGCCCTAATCGACAAAGACACACTGACCCCGCGCCCCAACTACTGGGCGGCGGTTCTTTGGCACCGGACGATGGGCACAACGGTTTTAGCTGCACCGAAGGCTCCAGCCCCTGAAGTTCGGGTCTATGCGCACTGTTTACGTGGCACCGAGGGTGGGGTTGGACTTGTCGCGTTAAATACCGGCAATTCTCCTCAGGCACTCTCGGTTGGCAAACAATCCATCAGCTGGGTAATGACGGGCCAGCCGCTCGACACGCGTGATGTATTGGTCAATGGCAAAGCGCCCGGCATCGACGGTAAGGGTCAGCTAACAGGACTGACCGGGGTTCCCGTACAGGGTGCCGTCAAGCTGCCAGGTCAAGCCATCGCCTTTATCGCGGTGCGCGACGCCCATAATCCAGCCTGTCACTGATCTGAAATCGGAGGCTCCACTTGGCAAGGATCGTTCTCATCGGCGAAGCCATGTTGGAGCTCTCCCAACGGGACGGTAACTGGCGACTTGGGCACGGCGGCGACACGCTGAACACGGCGATACATCTTGCCAGAGATGGTCACGAGGTCGCCTATCTGTCCGCCCTCGGGATGGATCCATTCAGCGCTGGTCTGCGCGCCGCCATCGAAGCGGAGGGTGTCGACACCCGCCTGGTGCTGACCCATCCGACCCGTACAGCTGGGCTCTATGCGATCCTTTCGGATCCATTGGGCGAGCGCAGTTTCACCTACTGGCGCGATGCCAGCGCGGCCCGGGAGATGTTTGACCTGCCCGGGATCGAAGATGCGCTGGACGTCGCCCGGCAGGCGGACCTGATTGTTTTTTCGTTGATTTCTTTAGCGGTTCTCCCGCCGCCCGCGCGCCTGAGGCTCCTCGATCTTGCGGCCAAAGTGCGCGACGCCGGCGGTCAGGTCGCCTTTGATGGCAACTACCGCGCGCGCCTATGGCCGGACCAAGAGCAGGCACGGACTATGCGCGACGCTGCTATCGCCTGCGCGACCATTGGCCTACCCACACTCGAAGACGAAACCGCGCTGTCGGGCGAACGCAGCGCCGAAGACGTCTACGCCCATTGGAGCGGCCTGGGCTGCGAGGAATGCGTGGTCAAGCTGGGTCCCGACGGTTGCCGCTTGCCCAATGGCGACGTGATTGCGCCGGACGCCGTGCTTGCCCCCGTCGATACCAGCGGCGCGGGCGATGCCTTCAATGCCGGCTATCTGGGTGCGAGATTGTCCGGATTGGGGCCGATGGAGGCCGCCGGCCTTGGTCACGCCAAGGCCGGCTGGACCATCATGCGGCCTGGGGCGATACCGGCTTTGGGGTCCTAAGGATCGCCCACAGCACGGCGGCACCGGCAAAGTCCAATGCTGCGAGCGCGACGAACAGCGGGTTGTAACCAAACTTGTCGGCGCTCTGTCCGATCAGAAGGGTGAACAACATTCCGCCCACCCACGCTGACGTTCCCGCCATGCCGCTGGCCGTCCCGACTGTGCGACTGTCAAAGACGTCAGTACACAGCGTTATGAGCGCGCCATTCAGCATCTGATGGGCAAAACCGCCGACACAGAACAGCGCAATCGCGACACCCGGTGACACGGCCAAGCCGATGCAGGCAGGCCCGATCATGCATAGGGCCCCTAGGGTCATTGTAATCTTGCGCGACGCGATCAGTGACGACCCGCGTTTCATCAACCAGCCGGGAACGAGGCCAGCGGCGAGGCTTCCAAAATCCGCAGCGAGAAATGGTAGCCAGGCCCAAAGCGCAATGCTTTTGAGATCTAGGTTCCAGACCGCCACCAGATAGAGGGGGATGAAGAAGTTGAAGGTCTGCCAAGCCGGTTCTGCCAAAAAGCGCGGGACGGCAATCGCCCAGAAACTACGGCTCCTAAGGACGTCCTTTCGGGTCGCAGGCTTGGACCCGACATCATCGTTACGCCCGGCAGCGATCACCTCACGCTCGTCAGCGGACAATTTGGGGTGTTCAGAGGGGCTGCGATAACCCCACCACCACAGTCCCGCCCAAACCAGACTGAGCGCGCCCGTAACCAAGAATGCAGACTGCCAGCTCCAAGCCAGAATGCAAAAGGCCACCAGCGGCGGGGCAATCATGTTGCCGACGCTGGTGCCCATTTGGAACACACTGGTCGCCAGTGGGCGTTCGCGCGGCGGGAACCATTCCGAGACGGATTTTGATCCCGCCGGAATCGCAGCCGCTTCGCTCGCTCCCAAAAGGGTCCTAAAGAAGGCAAGGCTCTGCCAATTGAACGCAAAGGCGTGAGCCATATTCGCCAAGGCCCAGCCGACAGCGAACAGGAAAAATCCTAACCGGGTACCGAGTGCATCCAGCAAAGTCCCGGCAACAGTTTGCATCACCGTGTAGCTGGCCTGAAAAGACATGACGACCCAGCTATATTGCTCGGTCGTCATCGAAAATTCTGACTTCAAGGTCGGGGCCGCAACCGAAAGGGTCGAGCGGGCCAAATAGTTCAAGATCGTGCCCAGCATGACCAGGCTAATGATCCACCATCTCAGCGGAATTTTGCGCATGCCCGTGTCCCCTCGCCCCATCGGGGCTATTTAGCTGGTCGATAGAAACTCAGGTCGGTCAAGCACAAGGCCTGGCCGACCTGAATTGAGTTGGATGACTAGAACGCAACGCTCAACTTGACACCCGAATACCGGCGGGAGTCTCGCGCAAGAAACGCGCTGATGACATGAATGTCGTTGGAGGCGCTGCCGCCGTAGGTCCCGAAACCGTCCGAAAGGCTCGAGGCATAGTGCTTGTCGAAGACGTTGTTGACGAACACGGTTGCCTTGATCGCCTTGTATTCGGCAGCCAAGCTGGTGTTGAGAACACCGTAACCGTCTTGGACCGTCAAGGGGTTGCCGAGCAGGTCAAAGTTGACCGAGCTCTGATGCTGATAGTTGACGATGAAGGTACCGTCGACATCGTCCCGCAGTGGGAAGTTGGCGGTAGCACCAAGATTGAACTTCAGCTTCGGCGAGTTAGGCAAACGAGCGCCCGAACGGTCCTGATAGGTGCAGGTCGTGCGGGGTCCAGCCGCCGTGGCAGCCGGGGCCGAGGTGCAGTTTCCGACGAAGGCGGAACTGGATCCGTTCCAGACCTGACCGGTCATGCCTGGATAGCCTTGAGCGCCCTTGAACGAGATCATGACGGCATCGGTCACCGCAGCACCGGCATCTAGGCGCAGCCAATCGTTCGGCTTGGCTGAGAACTCGAGCTCGACGCCTTTGGTACGCAGCTTGCCGACATTGTTGAGGACAAATTGCGGCGCTGGCGGCGTGCCGACGAGCACGGCGGACTGGGCTTGGAAATTGTCGTAGTTGGTCAAGAAGCCGATCAGGTTGAGCTGGATCCGGTTGTCCAAGAACCGGCTCTTCAGACCTGCTTCATAGGAGGTCGAGGTTTCAGGCCTGACCGGTCCGACGCCAACAAGCCCGGGGGCTGTGCCGTTAAGGGCGGCGTTGATGCGGGCTGGATTGAAGCCCGACACGATGTCG
>CALFYB010000361.1 GCA_937952995.1 uncultured Caulobacteraceae bacterium | reverse complement strand
CGGCAACCAAGGCGTTGAGCCCCAGACCGAAACCGTCTGGCGCCAGGCCGACCGCTACAACGTGCCGCGCATCGTGTTCGTCAATAAGATGGACAAGATCGGCGCTGACTTCGTCAAGTGCGTCGAATCCATCCGTGACCGCCTCGGTGCCAAGGCTGTGCCAATCCAACTGCCCATCGGTGCAGAGTCTTCGCTTAAGGGTCTGATCGACCTGGTCCGCATGAAGGCCGTGGTTTGGGAAAATGACGGTCTCGGCGCGAACTATCACGACGAAGAGATCCCTGCCGACATGCTGGAAGAGTCCATCGCGGCTCGCCACTACATGATCGAAAACGCTGTCGAACTCGATGACGACGCGATGGAAGCCTATCTGAACGGCGAAGAGCCTTCGATCGACGTGATCAAGAAGTGCCTGCGCAAGGCCGTTCTGGACGGCACCTTCTATCCGATCCTCTGCGGCTCGGCCTTCAAGAACAAGGGCGTTCAGCCCCTGCTCGACGCGGTTGTCGACTATCTGCCTTCGCCGCTCGACATTCCCCCCACCAAGGGCATCGACTTCAAGACCGAAGAAGAAGTGGTTCGCCGCGCTTCGGACGATGAGCCTCTGTCGGTCCTGGCGTTCAAGATCATGGATGACCCGTTCGTTGGCTCCTTGACCTTCTGCCGCATCTATTCGGGCAAGCTGGAAACCGGCATGGCCCTGCTGAACTCTTCGCGTGACAAGCGTGAGCGGGTCGGCCGGATGCTGCTGATGCACTCCAACAACCGTGAAGACATCAAAGAAGCCTATGCCGGCGACATCGTTGCTCTGGCTGGCCTCAAGGACACCCGTACCGGCGACACCCTGTGCGATCCTTTGAAGTCTCCTGTGATCTTGGAGAAGATGGAATTCCCCGATCCCGTGATCGAAATCGCCATCGAGCCCAAGTCCAAGGCCGACCAAGAGAAGCTGGGCATTGCTCTGCAAAAGCTGGCTTCGGAAGATCCTTCGTTCCGCGTTTCGACCGACCACGAGTCCGGCCAGACCATCCTTAAGGGCATGGGCGAGCTTCACCTCGACATTAAGGTCGACATCCTGCGCCGGACCTACAAGGTTGACGCCAATGTCGGCGCGCCTCAGGTGGCCTATCGTGAATCGATCAGCCGTAAGGCCGAGATCGACTACACCCACAAGAAGCAGACCGGTGGTACCGGCCAGTTCGCGCGCATTAAGGTCATCTTTGAACCCGGTGAACCCGGTTCGGGCTTTGTGTTCGAAAGCAAGGTCGTCGGCGGTTCGGTTCCCAAGGAATATGTCCCAGGCGTCGAAAAGGGTATCACTTCGGTGATGGATAACGGCCTTCTGGCTGGCTTCCCGCTGATCGACTTCAAGGCAACCTTGATCGACGGTGCCTACCACGATGTTGACTCCAGCGTTCTGGCGTTCGAAATCGCGGCGCGCGCGGCCTTCAAGGAACTTCGTGAGCGCGGCAGCCCCAAGCTGCTTGAGCCCATCATGAAGGTCGAGGTCCTGACCCCCGACGAATATATGGGCGACGTGATTGGTGACCTGAACTCCCGTCGGGGTCAGATCTCTGGTACCGAAACCCGCGGCAACGCCCAGGTCGTGACGGCCCAGGTCCCGTTGGCGAACATGTTTGGCTATGTGAACAATCTGCGTGGCATGAGCCAAGGTCGCGCACAGTTCTCCATGGTCTACGACCATTACGAAACCGTGCCCCAAGTGGTCGCGGACGAAGTGATCAAGAAGTACGCTTAACCCTTTAACTATCCCCGCAACGTCTATTCAGAGGCCTTGAGGGCCGGAGCTTTGAGAAATGGCCAAGGAAAAGTTTGAACGCACTAAGCCGCACTGCAACATCGGCACGATTG
>CALFYB010000360.1 GCA_937952995.1 uncultured Caulobacteraceae bacterium | reverse complement strand
CCAAGCGGTCGCCATTTCGGGCTGTCGCTTTACCGCCATCTGCGCCAAAGAACGCGCCTTTTCGGCACGGCCCGCAGCGAGATGCGCCTGTCCCTCTCGCACCATAGCGGTGGCATTGAGCGGTTTGGAACTGTGCTGTCGGGGAAGGGCCATCACGACGCTCTAAGAGATCGAGCCCAAGGCTCCGCTGATTACCTGAGGTGATTTGGTTTAATGAGCGCTTAAGTGTGGCCTGTTCTGCGTCTTTATTCGCGAGTTTGGCTGGGGCGTTTTGGCTAAAATATTAATCGGGAAATTTGTGCGTTGCAAAAAACGACTATTCCTTAGCTCTCAAGGGATTTCGATAGCCCGTAGCCTTCGTGATTAAAAATGCCGCTTTGCAGCATCACAAAAACGTTACCTGCGGTTCATTGACACGCCGCGTCAGTAGCACAGGCTGCTTTCTAACAAATCCGTAATGGAGCGCGATGGGCGTCTTGGCCCGACGTTTTGAACGGATGAATAGGTGTAACAACGCCAATTTGGCGTTGGTTCCGGGGGGGAACATAATGATGAAGACGCGTTTGCGGAGCTTGCTCTGCCTATCGGTTTCGGCCATTTCGCTGATCAGTATTTCTGGTCAAGCCTATGCCCAAGAGGCGACATCTGGCCGAGACAAGAGCGGTAATATTGAAGAACTGGTTGTTACTGCTGAAAAGCGCGAGCAAAGCCTTCAGACTGTCGCTGTCGCTGTTTCGGCCTTTACCGCTGCGAAACGGGATCTGATCGGGGTCAACACGATCCAAGATCTGACCAACTTTACCCCTGGCCTCCAATATAACAGCTCCACCGACCGCGTCTCTCTGCGCGGCGTGGGCCGTTTGACCAACGTGCTTTCGGCCGATGCGGCCGTGGCCAACTATTCCGACGGTATCTATGAGACCTTCGCGGTGCGCGCCGGGTCCTCGACCCTGTTCGTTGATCGCGTCGAGGTCCTTCGTGGCCCGCAAGGCACGCTCTATGGCCGTAACTCGATCGGTGGTGCGCTGAACATCATCTCCAAGCGCCCAACCAAGGACTTCCAAGGCGAAATGCGCGCCGGTCTAGACAATTACGGCGCGACCCAGTTGGAGGGCACCTATTCCGGTCCTATCAACGAGAAAGTTGGCTTCCGTATCGGCGGTGCCTGGTACAATCAGAGCAAGGGTTGGGTCGACAATAAGGTCCCCGGCATGCCGGACGAAGGCAATGTCCGCAACGAATGGACCACCGATGTTCAACTGAAGTTCAACTTCTCTGAAAAGTTTGAAGGTTGGATCAATGTGATCGGAAGCCAGTGGCGCAACGGCGCGGGCGGTCCCGGCAGCATGCCCGGTTGGACCCCGTACGACTGGCCAACCAGCTATCAGTCACCGTCGGCCACTGAACCGAACCAAGGCTTTGGCTGCTCCAATCCGGCCATCACCGGCGTCACCAATGTCGTCAACCTGAACCCTACGGGCTGTAGCAACCCTGCTAAGAACAGTCCTTGGGAAATGGCTCGGGCCACCGCCTACAAGGTCAGTCTGCCGGTCTCGCTAACCATCCACAGTGAGTGGATCTACCATGCCAATAATTTCGACATCAAATATCTGACCGGCGGCGTCCACTATCACTATATCCTAAGCGGGACGACGGACACATGGCGGGCTGCGCCCATTACCTCCTACACGCTCCCAGCCTCTCAGCTTGCGTTCTTGGGTGGTCGTGGTCCCCTAACGATCAATCCCAACGAAAGCTTCAATTACCAAGAGGACAATTCGTTCTGGAGCCACGAGGTCAACCTGATCTCGACCAGCAACAGCCCCTTGCAGTGGGTGGCCGGTGCTTACTACTTCAAGCAGCACTATACCCAGCCGGTCTATACCGAGAACAGGGCGCAGCCGGAGTGGAACGGACCGTTCATGTTCCCACTCTGCACCGCCAGCCCAGGCGGTAACTGCCCAACCTCAACAACCTATCGCCGGTTTGATAACCGTCCAGACGTGGACGCCGAGTCCTACGCGACCTTCGGTCAGGTCGACTGGAAGGTTAACGACAAGTTCAAGGCGACTGCGGGTCTGCGTTATTCCCACGACCGGAAATATGGCTCGGAAACGGTTCGCATCCTTTGCTTCGCAGTGGATGGTTGCGACTATTCGGCCATCCCATCACAGTTCTTGGGTTATCCAGCAGGCTATAAGGTGCCGCCTGTCATCGACATCACCCAGACACCTGCCAACGTTTCGAACGGTGCAGTCCTAGAAAAGGGTGTGACGGGCAAGACGGTCTTTAATCCAACCACCGGCTTTGCGACTCGTAATCAGGACTATAGCTGGCAGGCTGTTACCGGTACTGCTGGTATCGAGTGGACACCCGATCAAGACACTATGGCCTATGCCAAATATAGCCGTGGTTATAAGGCCGGTGGCTTCAATATCGGTATCTTTACGGTCCTGAGCTTCTTCCCGACGACGGACGAAGAAACCGTCGACGCGTTCGAAATCGGCTTGAAGAAAGATTTTGGACGCACGCTGCAGGCCAACTTCGCCGTGTTCCGCTACGACTATACCAACCTGCAGATCCCCATTACCCGGGTCTCGACCGGTGCGGTTCCAGACTTTGGTCCTGGACCAACGACGGCGACGGACTTCTATAACGTGCCAAAGTCGGTCTCGCAGGGCTTTGAGTTGGAAACAACCTGGAAGCCGCTCGAGAACATGCAGGTGCTGTTCAACTATTCCTATAATGATACCCACCTTGAATCGGGTAGCGCCATCGACTCTGTCGATCCAACGGCTATAGACCCTAAGGCCAAACCCCTCCTGACCTTGGCTCAGTGCGCGGTTGTCGTGAATGGTGCCACCTCTTGCCCGATCGACCGGTTCACCGGTGGTTTCTCGCGGATGCAGGACCTCAGCGGCAGCTCGCTGCCGAATGCGGCGAAGCAAAAGCTGGCCGTCAATGTCAACTATAGCTGGGACTTCCAGCCCGGTTGGTTGGTTGCTTCGGCCAGCTATGTCTGGCGCGATAAGCAATATGGCACCCTGTTCGAGCGTGAATATAACGAAGCGCCAGCTTGGTCCCAGATTGACGCGCGCTTGATTTGGACCCAGTCGGAAAGCCGTTACAAGATCATCGGCTATGTCAAAAACCTGACGGATGAAATTGGTTATGACGCCGGTGCAACCGGTCAGCGTATGGCCGGTCTGAACAAGCTGGCGAACGGGAGCTTCGTGCCGATGGTCGAGGGTATCTCCAAGACCTACTCGGTGGTGCCACCACGCACCTACGGCATTGAGCTGCAATATAAGTTCTAGAGCCAGCCTCTAGGCCTGAAGTTAGACCCCCGGGCGCTCACCACGTCCGGGGGTTTTGCTTTTCAGCCCATGGCCAACGAATTGCCTTGAAAGATCAGTCCAGAGCTTTGACACTCTGGCTCAGAGACGCAGAACCTCCGATCAAGGGGGCGGCGGGGGAATTGCAGATGTCGAAATCAGATTTGAGCGTCGTGCGAGCTTTGGTCCTTATGGTGGCCTTGGCTTTGCCGGTGAGTGCCTTTGCGGTACCCGTGCCGGACCAGTTGCCGGCGGGCAAAGCCCTCTATGACCAACGCTGTAAGAGCTGCCACGAGCCGGCCCAGGGCCGCGCGCCCGGCCGCGAGCAGCTCCGCTTCCGGCCCAAGGCCGAGATCGTCGCGGCCGACGAGCGCGAGACCGGCGATCGCCGCCAGCGCGCAGTGGTCGAGATTCACATCGAAGAGCACGCGGATGCAGCGGTGCCGGC
>CALFYB010000359.1 GCA_937952995.1 uncultured Caulobacteraceae bacterium | reverse complement strand
TGTTGGCGGGCCTTGGCACCGATGGCACGGTCACAGTTGAGGGCCATTTTGTCGGTCAGCTCAGCGGCCTGCAATTTGCCCCAGCCCAAGGCGAAAGCGAACTTGAGGACAAGGCCTTGCGGGCGGCGGCTCAGCGCGCTGTCGGACCCGAAATTGCGCGCCGTTTGGGCAAGATCGCCGCCGAACCGGACGAGGCCTTCGCCCTGATGCCCGATGGGGCGGTGCTGTGGAACGGCGAAGCGGCAGGCAAGCTGGAGATCTCGCGCCTCTTTGCCCCTCGCGTACGGCTGTTTGGCGAGCTTGGTCCTGCGCCAGCGCGCGAAAGGGCTACCCGCCGACTGGAAGCCTTCTTGGCTGCCGAGGCCGGACGACGGCTCGCCCCCCTGCGTGACCTCGAAGCCGCGATCCAGAGCGGCAAGATCAAGGGGCTGGCTAGAGGCATTGCCTATCAAATGGCCGAAGCGGGCGGTGTTCTCGACCGGTCCCTCGTCGAGACCGAAGTCCGCGCCCTCAGCCCGGTAGAGCGGCGCCATCTGCGCGCCATCGGGGTGCGGTTCGGAGCGTTCAGCCTGTTCTTGCCCGCCCTGCTGACGCCTGACGCCGTCGCCTTCACCCGCGCCTTTGCAGCGATTGAGCGGCCGGACTGGCCTGCCGCTATCCAGGCGATCGGTCCCCTGCCCTCAGCCATTCCATCGGCTCGAACACTCGCGGCCTATGGCTTGCGAGCGGTGGGAGCCTTCACCGTGCCCGTCTTGATGCTGGAGGACCTAGACAGCCGACTGCGTGCCCTTCCTGCAGTCAATGGTGCCATGCCCCTGGCGTCTGAGGCGATTGAGGCGCTGGGCTGGACACCGTCTCAGGCTGAGTGGGTCCTGAGAGGGCTAAACTTCGCCCCAGTTGGTAAACCCGTGTCGGGTGAGCCTCGTCTTTGGCGCAGACGCCGTGCCGACCGCGCCGAAGCGGCCAAGGCCCCAGAACAGGCTGCCAAGGCGATGGCCGCCATGGAACGGGCCGTCGCAACCTCCCCCTTCGCCGCCCTAGCCGCGCTGAAGACCCCGCCCGCACCTCCGCCGAGGGCCAAGCCCGCCCGCCGCCGTCGCCGACCGGTCCGAAAGATCGCCAACGCCCAGAAGGGAACAGCAGAATGAGCCCAAAGACCCTATGAGCGAAGAGGCTTGCCGCATCGACGTCTGGCTCTGGCGCGCTCGGTTCCTTAAGACCCGCGCCCTCGCCGCCAAGTTCGTTGAAGATGGGCGCGTGCGCTTAGAACGTCCCGGCCTTGGTCCGCCGACCCGTCTAGACAAGCCCTCGCGCACCATCAGGCCGGGCGATCAACTGACCTTTGCCATCGCCGCCCGCGTCTTCGCTATCCGCATCGAAGCGCTAGGCGAACGCCGCGGCCCCGCCCCCGAAGCTCAGGGGCTCTATAGCGACCTTCCCGCCTAAGCGGCTTGAAACGGAACGATGCGGTCCAATATCGCGCCCATTCGCCGCCTTTGCTGCATCAGGTCGAACGCCGCCTGCAGTCGCAGCCAATAGCCATCACTTAGCCCCCAATAACGGCAAAGCCGAAGATCGGTATCCGCCGTCACTATGCGCTTGCCCAAAATAATCTCATTGATCCGGCGCGGCGGCACACCGAGGGCTCGGGCCAAGGCTGACTGGCTCATATTCAGAGGCAAGAGGAACTCGTTCCACAAAATATCACCGGGACTGGGATTGGGCAGAGGCTCTTGCGGCTCAGTGATAGTCACAGATTTCGACATCTTCCGCCCCGCTGCCTGACCAGCGAAAGCAGATGCGCCATTGCTGATTGATCCGGATGGAATATTGGCCATTTCGATCCCCCAAGAGGGCCTTCAATTGATTGCCCGGAGGCACCTTCAAGTCGTCCAACAGCATCGCCGCATCAATCAAACGCAGCTTCCGCAAGGCTGCAGCCTGAATGTCCGGCGGCAGGTAGCGTGCGCTTAGGCCCTCCCAAATCCGCCCGGTTTGCGACCCTTTGAAGGACCTAATCACACCTCACTCCGTAACGCATAACGTTATAAGGGTCAATATCAGCACGAACCCCTTATGATAAAATCTATTTCAGATTATAAATTTATAAAACCAATTTTGGGTAGAATTAGCGCGTGGGACACCCCCCGCACGCACCTCCCTCAGAATTCCTGATAGAGCTGAAAATGGATCGGCTGTTGACAGAAACGCCGATCCCCTGAGATAGACCGCGACCACCGCCTCGTGGCCGACTGGATTTCTTGGACTCGATATGACCTACATCGTTATGGATGCCTGCATTAAGTGCAAGTTCATGGACTGCGTGGAAGTCTGTCCCGTGGACTGCTTCTATGAGGGCGAAAACTTTCTGGCGATTAATCCAGATGAGTGCATCGACTGCGGCGTCTGCGAACCTGAATGCCCCGTGGATGCGATCAAGCCCGATACGGAAGACGATGCCGACGGCAAATGGCTGAAGATCAACTCTGATTTCGCCAAGGTCTGGCCGAACATCACCGTCAAGGGTGAACCGCCTGCAGATCGCGAAGCCTTTGAGCGCGAAACCGGCAAATTCGAAAAATACTTCAGCGAAAAGCCCGGCAAGGGTTCCTAAATTTAGGCGACTGAAAGGCCTGCCCAATGCCATCGTGCAGGGCTGTCCCTAGGCAACCCTTTCTTTGTTACGATTTTTGTGATATCTCATAGGGCGATGACGCGGTGTGTACCTGCACGGCGCGCATCTTTTCGACAACAGCGGTCCTCTACTGACGCGCGCCCCTATCTAAGGCGAAGGGTGTCTTAAACTAAGTTTGCAACATGACACGGCTGATGATGTCCGTACCGCCACGGGCCGGAGCATTAGTGTCTGTTGTTGGGTAAAAGGCTGAGGTCTTTCATTCGTGTCGGGTGGAAGAACGATTTTCGAGAGGGTTTTCTATGAACGCCAATGTCCACGATTTCTCGGTTGATGATCACGTTGTTTATCCTGCTCACGGCGTAGGACAGGTGGTCGGCGTAGAAACTCAAGAGGTCGCCGGTATGGCGTTCGAGGTCTACATCATCACCTTCGACCACGAAAAAATGACCCTGCGCGTTCCTACAAAAAAGGCCAAGACGGCGGGCCTGCGTCCGCTCGCGGCAGGCGACGTCGTTTCGCAAGCCCTGACCACCCTCAAGGGCCGCGCCCGCGTTAAGCGCACCATGTGGAGCCGCCGCGCCCAAGAATATGAAGCCAAGATCAATTCCGGCGACCTGATCTCCATCGCCGAAGTCGTGCGCGACCTGCACCGGGCCGAAAACCAGCCGGAACAGTCCTATTCCGAGCGTCAACTCTATGAATCAGCCCTCGACCGTATGGCCCGCGAAGTCGCCGCCATCGAGCGGATCGACCGCGACGCCGCCATCGGCATCCTGAACAAGTCCCTGCAAAAGGCCGCCTAGGCCTTTGACCTGATCTCGTCCTGAGTGCGCCGCCCGGCCGCTCAGGACAAATATCAAAAAATCTTTAAGCCCATAGTGAACCGCAAAGCTCGCGGGCACGTAGACCAATTGTCCGGACCTTTGAGTTCGGTGCAGAGGGTCAAAACCATGGCGCTAGTTGAAACATCCGAATCCTTACGCGCAGACCGGCGGTTTGTGAAAACCGCGATGTCGGCACCGATGCTCGAAGCCTCCCACGAGCACGATCTGGCCCGTCGCTGGCGCGAAGACCAAGATGACAAAGCCCTGCACGAGTTAATCACGGCCTATATGCGCTTGGTCGTGTCCATGGCCGGGCGCTTTCGCAACTACGGCCTGCCGATGAGCGACCTGGTGCAAGAGGGCAATGTTGGCCTGATGCAGGCCGCCGCACGGTTCGAGCCCGAGCGCGAGGTCCGGTTCTCAACCTATGCTTCCTGGTGGATCCGCTCCTCCATCCAAGACTATATCCTGCGCAACTGGTCGATTGTCCGCACGGGTACCACCGCAGCGCAAAAGTCATTGTTCTTCAATCTGCGCCGCCTACGGGCTGTGCTCAATGACGTCGGCGGCCAAGGCCTGTCGCCGGAAAGCCGCGCCTTCATTGCCAAAGAACTGGCGGTTGATGAGCGGGAAGTGGACGCCATGGCCTCGCGCCTGTCGACCGGCGACCGGTCCCTCAACGCCCCTCTGGTCGAGGCCGGCGAAGGCGAATGGCAAGATTTCCTGAAGGACGAGGCTGACCTTCCTGAAACGGTGGTCATGAACAGCCGTGACGACGCCACGCGCTCAAGTCTGTTACAGGACGCCCTCAACACCCTGACCCCGCGCGAGATGAACATTGTGCGTCAACGCCGCCTGATCGAGGAGCCTGAAACCCTCGAAACCCTCGGCAAGACCCTTGGCATCTCCAAAGAACGAGTGCGTCAGATCGAGCATCACGCCATGAAAAAGCTGAAAATCGCGCTTGAGCAAAAGGTCGGCGATCCGTGGGCGGCAGGCCTGATCGGCTAGGTTGGCAGCCGCCCCCCACGATGCTACACCGCCACCGTGGGTCCCGTTAGCTCAGCCGGACAGAGCACCGGTTTCCTAAACCGGGGGTCAGAGGTTCGAGTCCTCTACGGGACGCCACATACTGCCCCCTACTTTCAGCCTGCCACGATTAGCCCAGAGGGCTGACGCCGATCAGGAGGCGGTGGCCGCCCATGATCAGGGCAGCCCAAGCGCCGGTGCCAAGCAAGAGGGTCAGGATCAGGCCAAGCGGCTTGGAGGGCGCGGCTTCGATGGGATTGGCGCGGTCGCGCTGGCGGGCGGCGCGGAAGTTGAAGACAGCCCAGATCAAGAACGATCCGAACAGCAGGATGTCAGCTAAATTGCCGTTGCTGAGCAGGTGCGCGAGCGCCCAAACCTTGACAGATAGGACCATCGGATGGTGCAGCTTAGCCTTCAGAACATTACCGGGGACATAGGCAGCCACCATCAAGATCAGGGCGGGTAACATCAGCAGGATGGCGATATGCCGCGTGGCGACAGGGGGGAGCCATACCGGGGTTGGCGTCAGGCGCGCTTGGCCGTAGCCCCAGATGATCAAGGCAAAACCGATCAGTGAGACGATTGAATAGAGCCCTTTGAAACCGCCAGCACCGAGCCGCTGGACCAGTCCATCCCGCAGGCTTGCCGGGCCAATGCGCAGACTATGACAGCCTAAAAACAGCACCAGACCGCAGATCAAAAACAGCATGACCCTCATTCCCATCCTATAGCGTGCGTACGAAAGCCGCACGCTCTGCGAAGGATAAGAGCATGATTTGCGCGGATGACCAGAGCCGAATGGCTCTTGATTTCACCGCGGTAACGCTACACTACTGTTTGTAACAAAAATATGACTGAGACATTGGGGGGCTAATGGTCAGACGTTTGACCTTCGTTTTGTGCATCATCTTCGGAACAGTGGTTCCACAGTCGCACTATCAAACCCTGTCGCGGGTTTTAGATTGGTGCCTGAACTAGGCCCTACAGCCGCGCCTCTCCGGTTAGGGCGATCGCGTCAAGCTTTCGCGATAGCGGACCCCAGTCATCCGACTGCGCAATAGCGCTCCAGATCGCCTCAATCTCGTCGATCAGCAATTCTTGCGGCTCGTCGGTCTGAAACACGACGTGACTGAGCCGTTCTGGGCGATCCGGTTCAAATCCAGCCAAGGCCGAGCGGAAGGCTTGGAACGCCGGGCCGCTATAGAAGCCCGCCCTAGAGCCGCCCATGGCCCTTGCCTCTGACGCCGCTCCGCCGAACCAGTCAAAGAAGAACGGCTCCCAGCGTAGGGCAGGATCGGCTTCACCCAAGGCTTGGAACGCGCCATTGACCAGGGCGGGATCACGCTCATCGCCTCGGCGTTTGATCCCTAGGCGTGCGAACATGGCGTCGCATAGGGCCTCGCGATAGGTCGCCGCATATCCGTTCAGAACCCCGGCAAGGTCGGCCTCGTCAGCCAGACCCGTCAGACAACCGGCCAGTTGCTGGAGGCTCCACAGCACCGCCTGAGGCTGGCGGCCAAACCGATAGAGGCCGTTCTGGTCGAAATAGGCGGCGACAAAGTTGGGGTCGTTATAGGGCAAGAAGCGATAGGGACCGTAATCGAAGCTCTCGCCGGTCACGTTCATATTGTCGGTATTGAGCACCCCATGGACAAATCCTGCCGCCATCCACCGCGCAGTGGTCACAGCGGCCCGCTGCATCACGCCGGTCAAGAAGGCCTGAGCGCGTGGGCTATCGCCCTCGATCGCCAAGATGGCTGGATCATAGACTTCGCCGATATGGTCGATCAGGCGGCGGATCAGGTCCGGGCGCTGGAAATAGGCGTGGCGCTGAAAGGTGCCATAGCGAATGTGGCTGTGCGACAGGCGGGTCAGAACCGCAGAGCGGGTCGGGCTGGGCTCGTCATTGCGCTCGAGCGCCTCGCCCGTTTCGATGAGACTAAAGGCCCGTGAGGTCGGCACGCCCTGCGCTTCCAGCATCGCGGCGGCCAGCACCTCTCGCACGCCGCCCTTGAGGGTCAGGCGGCCGTCACCGCTGCGTGACCACGGCGTGCGGCCGGTGCCCTTGGTGGCTAGATCCAGTAGCCGCGCTGGAGCGCCCGTGACGGCTGGGGCCTCGCGCAGTTGGGCGTAGAGAAAGCCGCGACCGTCGCCGAGCTGAGGATTGTAGACCCCGAACTGGTGGCCGTGATAGCGCATGGCCAAGGGCTGAGGCTGATTGCCGGGCAAGGGCTCAAACCGGGCAAAGGCAGCAACCCAGTCGGCATCGCTCAAACCGTCCAAGCCAACGCTCACAGAGGCCCTGACATTTCGAAAGCGAATGATCGCTTGCGGAAAATCGGCGGGCTCTACGGGGTCGGCATAGTCTGCCCCAAGCGCCATATAGAGCGGATCGGGCCGATAGGCCGGGCTGGTCAAGGTGGAGAAGGGTTCCATACTCTTCCCATGCCGACATTAGGCGGCGGTTTCAAGTCCATCGCCGCCGCTGAGCCTTGGCGGGCCGTGCGGCACCGCGTATGAGGTGTCATCCCTTGATTTGACCTTGATCGGTCGCAGGAACAGCCCATGCCCCGTCGCCCTACGCTCGATTTCTTGAAGACCGAGACGGCTTCAGGTCTGTTTTTGATCATTGCGGCCTTCGCGGCCATCATCGCGGCCAACTCGGACTACAAGGACGCCTATTGGGCCTTTGTCCACCAGCCCTTCACCATCCAGTTCGGTGATTTTGCGGAAACCAAGCCGTTCCAAAAATGGGTCAAGGACGGCTTGATGGCCGTGTTCTTCTACGTAGTCGGGCTTGAGATTAAGTACGAGGTTCTGAAGGGTGAACTTTCCAGCCCGCGCAAGCTCGCCCTGCCCTTGATCGCCGCCCTAGGGGGAATGATCGGTCCTGCCCTCGTCTATACCGCCGTTAATCTGGCACCCGGAGGGGCCCTGCGTGGCTGGCCCATCCCGACCGCAACCGACATTGCCTTTGCCATCGCCATCTTGGCCCTAGCCGGTCCGGGGCTGCCGGGGTCACTGCGGCTGTTCCTCTTGACCCTGGCCATTGTCGATGACCTTGGTGCCGTGGCCCTGATCGGCACGCTGTTTACGGATCAAATTCATTATAAGGCCCTTGTCGGTGCGGGCCTTGGGCTTGCCGCGTTGGCCCTCTTGGGGCGCTGGCGAAAGGCTCCCCTCGCCTTCCATGCTGCCGGGTTTGTCATGGTCTGGGCCTTTACCCTGAAGTCGGGGATCAACCCCTCCCTCGCCGGGGTCGCGTGCGCCCTGCTGGTGCCGATTGCTCCGCAAAAGGTCGGACAGGAGGGGACGCTAAAGCTGTTCATGCACAGCCTTCACCCCTATGTCGCCTATGGGATATTGCCGCTCTTTGCCTTTACCGCCGCTGGCTTCACGCTTGAGGGACTTAGCCTTGGCCACCTTCTAGCCCCCCTACCCCTTGGGATCGCAGCGGGCCTGTTCGTGGGCAAGCAGGTCGCGGTTCTGGTGTCGAAGCATGATCACGCCATGATGGAGCTGCTCTGGCGCTGGTCGCGCGGTTCGTTGCCCTGCGACATTGTGGCGGTGATCAGCAATCATGAGGATCTGCGCGCGTCTGTGGAGAGTTTCGGCGTGCCCTTCCATGTTGTGCCGGTGACGGCGGCGACCAAGGCCGAGGCCGAAGCGCAGGTCGAGGCCCTGCTCGGCGGCGTCGATCTGATCGTGCTGGCGCGCTACATGCAGATTCTCAGTGCCGATTTCACGGCGCGCTGGCCGCATCGCATCATCAATATCCATCACTCGTTTCTGCCGGCGTTTGTCGGGGCCAATCCGTATCAGCAGGCCTATGACAAGGGCGTCAAGCTGATCGGCGCGACGGCGCACTATGTCACCGCCGACCTCGATCAGGGCCCGATCATCGAGCAGGATGTAGAGCGTGTGTCGCATCGCGATGAGGTGCCGACTCTGCGTGAAATGGGTCAGGATGTGGAGCGCCAGGTGCTGGCGCGCGCGGTGCGCTGGCATCTCGAAGATCGCATTCTGGTGCATGGCAACAAGACCATCGTGTTTGCCTGATTCTCCTCTGGAGTTTGTGTGAATTCATTGCCGAGACGATTGGGTCTGCTGCTCGCGCTGTATGTTGCGCAGGGCCTGCCCACGGGCGTGTTCACGCAGGCCTTGCCGGCCATTCTGCGCAGCTATGATGCGCCGCTGTCTGTCATCAGCCTAAGCGGCCTGCTGGCCTTGCCGTGGGCCATGAAGGTGCTCTGGGCGCCATGGGTGGATCGCCATTACTGGCCGCGCATGGGCTATCGCCGCAGCTGGATTGTGCCGATGAACA
>CALFYB010000358.1 GCA_937952995.1 uncultured Caulobacteraceae bacterium | reverse complement strand
ATAAGGGATAGTCCATGCAACCAAGAAACCCAATCTATCTAAGGAAATCTCTAAATTTGGATTGATTAACGCAGTGCGAGAAAGATTGCCGGGGGATAAGTGTGCAGCAATAAAAGCAATAAATAAACAAAATCCAAAACCACTTATAGAATTTTTATTAAAATCCTCAGATAAAATAAACATACTGTCCACGAGAACCGATTCCATGGATCACATAATAAAATCTTGGCGGTCTCGGTTCCCAGAAGGCAGCCGTCCGATCATAAGCAACGATAACCTAACAGATTTACTCGTGGAATTTGAGTCCATTTTGGAATTTGCAAAGCAAGGTGAGGGTTTTATCTAATTCAATCGGCAGATCGTGAGCCACCAAGCCCCCCTACCCGTCCGATCTCAGAAGGGCCTACCGATAAACAGGTTGACGGCTTGGCGACCACCCTGTGCGCGGCTAACGGTCAAAAACATCGGTCCCAACGCCGTATCGGCTCCGAGATAGACACTGGCACCATATCTTAGATCGCTGCTATCGAAATCCTTTCGGTGTGCCCAAGCCTGACCAGTTTCCACTGACCCACCCACATAGATCTTCGACCCTAAGGTTTGAGCGGCTCCGTCTAGGAGACGGTATCGATAGATCAGTTGCGCTAAAGCGAAGGTGTCGCCTGACAATTCATCGCGCTGATAGCCTGACAACTTAAAAGGTCCGCCCAAGTGATAGAGTGTGTCGACGGGCGTTACACCGCTCAAACTGGTGCCGCCAGACAGGCCGGAAATCAGCGTATGACGTCCGGCGCTAAGGGCGGACAGGACAGATCCTGAAGCGGTTTGATAGTTGTTATTATCGCCTAAGGTTTCAAAGCCCTGGGCCCAGCGTAGGTTCAACCGCACGCCATTGGTCGGAAAAAATGGATTGTCGAAACTATCAACGCCGCCGGATCCGACCAATCGGCCGATGTCCAAATCAATCTTGCTAGGATTGGCCGAACCCTCTTTGAGTACAGCCCTGCCCTGGCCGCGTTCAATTTGTGCCCGAACCTCGCCAAAACGTCCAACCTGATAGCCGCCGCCCAATGCCGCCAATCCATAGACAAGCTCATAGCTTGCGAGCTTAAAGCCAGACGATTTGTAGATGTTCACAGCGCGATTTTCCAAGTTCAGCCGAGTGGTGGCGAACCAAGATTGTGATGGCTCTACGAGCTTGAAATATTCGCCAGAAAGACTGTTGCGGTCGCCCAATGTCGCTTGAATTTGAAGCTCCGAGCCATAGCGATCAAGGGCCGGGGTGCGGTAGTCCATAGAGATGGTCGAATCTGCACCTTGGCTGCCATTATTGGTCAAGGTCAGGCCAAGCCTGATGCGCCCGACATCTGGCGCAACATCTTCGGCGCGAACGTTCAAGACCGTTTTTTTGCCGTCCTCTTCCAGCGCATAGTCAACACGCTCAAAGGGCCCAAGGGCGTAGACGTCGTTTAGCGCTGCGTGGATTTTAGAGGTATCCGCCAGATGGCCGATCAGAGGCTTAAGTCGGCGAATGAGAACCTTATCGTCCAAACGTGAGCTATTTTCCACGCGCACATTGTCAATCATGGCCACTGAAGGCTGTGTTATCTGAACATACACCTTATGATCGCGCACGGCTGCGATCTTTGTTAGGGCTTCAACCTGGCCTAAAAAGGACTGACGTCCTGCCGCAATGAACTGTGCGCCCTTGGTAAAGTCTGCGGCATTAAGGGCCCCCGCATCGATCGTAATGACGACATCGCTGCTCTTAAGGGTCGCCAGCTGTGCCCGCTCATTGGCTAAAACCAGCAGTGTGACGGTCTGCCCGAGCACATCGAGCGCAGATCCGATCTTTTCACGGTTTAAAAGCGCACTTTGGGTCGCGACGACAATGACAATGTCAGCGCCCATGTCCCTAGCGACACTAATTGGAATATTGGCCGCCATACCGCCATCAACCAACAGAACCCCGTCAAGATTAACCGGTGCAAACACACCAGGGACGGCCATTGAAGCCCTCATGGCCATGGGCAATTCGCCGTGGTCCAGGACTACGATTTTGCCGGTCTCGATATCTGTTGCAACAGCACGATAGGGAATTGGCAGGTGATCAAAACTGTCTACAGACCCTTTAACGGGAACCAATCTCCTCAGTTCCTGCAACAGGGTCTGATCCGATACCAGGCCAGCAGGAAGCAAAAGGGCACCATTTTTTACACTCAGTCCTGCTCGAACAGGGAAATCGACTTCTTGCGCCTTCTGTCGAAAGGTCAGATCGCTGCGTTCTGGTGCTGGGCTAAAGACATGGTTCCAGTCGACCGCTTTTACCGCAGCCTCTAGCGAAGCAGAATCCAGACCAGAGGCGTAAAGCCCTCCAATGACGGATCCCATGGATGTCCCGACAACCATGTCGGGTCGGATGCCCAATCTCTCTAGCTCTTGAATAACCCCAACATGGGCCAAACCTAAGGCACCGCCGCCTGATAGGACCAAAGCCACCTTGGGCCTATGGGAGGGCGCTACCGGCTCATCAGCCTTGGCAGCCATAGGGTCGAGCATCATGAAAAGGACAAGAGCGGCAAGCCAGCCCATGCCGTGGGAGCTCAGCCAAGATGTCCTTCTTGTGCCAGGTGTC
>CALFYB010000357.1 GCA_937952995.1 uncultured Caulobacteraceae bacterium | reverse complement strand
CCAGCACCGCCCAAACCGTCGCCGGGGGAGCCTGGATTTCCATCTCTGCGCGGATTCCCGGGCTATGGTCCAAAGGATCGACCAGGTTTGAGACCTGAAGATCGTCACGGTCCGCTGAGGCGACGACCGTCCCCGCACAAGCCGGACCTGACCCCGCCAGTAGGGCGATGAAGACCACAGCCATGGGGGTCGCCAGGTCCAGCAGCCTCTGAGTTGGGTCCGGTCTACGCATCAGGCCTCACTTCTCACGCCCTATCCTGGGGCACCTTTTCGCAGTTCCACTGCTGGATATAGGGGCACTCAACACAATCTTGCGTCATCTGTCGCGGTCTCGCTGGAACGGCCTTGGCAAATGATATGTTATAACATAATTGGGCCTTCACCTTCTCGGAGTCCGGACCATGAGCGCGACCTTCAAACGCCTTTTGCTGACGACCGTCGGGCTGCTTTGCCTTGCTCCCGTCCACGCCCTGGCCGAAGCCGCAAACCCGGCGACGCAGGATAACACCAGTTCGTCTACGCCCGAGTTGATCATTACGGCAGCGCCCTATGCGGTATCGCTCGAAACCCTCACCACCAGCGTGAATGTGATCAGCCGTGCCGATCTGGATCTGGCGGTTCCGGCGGGGTTGGGTGACGTTCTTAACGGCCTGTCCGGCGTGCGCTCAACCTTCTTCGGTCCCGGGGCCAGCCGCCCGGTCATTCGCGGCCTGTCTGGCCCTCGGGTGATGATCTTGCAAAATGGCGTGGGCCTGGTGGATGCCAGCTCGGTCTCGCCTGACCACGCCGTCGCCTCTGATCCGGGCGAAGCCATGCGTATCGAGGTACTTCGCGGACCCTCGACCTTGGCCTATGGCGGTTCGGGCATTGGCGGGGTGGTCAATATTATCGACGACCGGGTTCCCAGCACCAAGCCACAGTCTGCGATTGAAGGCCGCCTATCGGGCTCCTACGAAACGGGCAATGAAGGACGTTCAGTCTCTGGGTCGATCAAGACCGGTACAGGCCCCCTGGTGGTCGTGGCCGATATGGTGACCCGCCGCTCCAGCGACTATGAGGTGCCATCCAACCCCATCTCGGCGCGCCTGGCCAAACAGGACGGCCTGACCGCCGCTCCTGACCGCAAAATCCTAAACAGCAGCGTTGAACTGGACGCCTATGGCGCGGGGGCCTCCTATATTGGCGAGCGCGGTTATATCGGGGCCTCGGTCAAGCGCACAGACACGACCTATGGGGTGCCCTACCGCCAGATCACCGCACCGATCGATCCGGCCGCCGAAGGTCCGGTGGAACTGCATATGAAGCAGACCCGTCTGGATGTTCGCGGCGAACGCGCGCTTGACCTAGAGACCTTCAGTAAGATCCAATTCTCCATCGGCCATGCCGACTATCAACATGCGGAAATCGCCATCAATGATGGCGCGGTTGGCACGCGCTTTTTGTCCAAGGGGACAGAAGCTCGGTTCGAACTGGTGCATCGCGAGCATGAGGGTCACAAGGGAGCGATCGGTCTTCAAACGTTGAAGCGAGATTTCCAAGCCATTGGTGACGAGGCATTCGTGCCGTCCGTTGAGGTGTCTGAGCTCGGCCTCTTCACCCTTCAGCGCTTTGATCACCAGGTCTGGGGCGTTGATTTGGGCGCGCGCCTAGACCAGCGCAAACTCACAGCAGACCTTTCGGGACGGCTGACCAGCGATGCAGGCTCCTCGGGTGGCCTGAACTGGTCCAAGACCAAGCCGTCACAAAGCTTCACCAATGTCTCTGCGTCCGCAGGTCTATTCTGGAAGCCGAACGATCAGCTTTTCTACGCCCTATCCTTAGCCCGCAATGGCCGCGCACCGTCCGAGGTCGAGCTCTTTGCCGATGGGCCACATGGCGGGACCAGCACCTATGAAATCGGCAATCCAAGCTTCAAGTCCGAGATCGTCACCTCGATTGAAGCCACGGTTCGCTACAGCACCGACCGCGCCCAAATTGAGGGCCACCTCTATCGCGCACACTATAACGGCTTCATCGAAGAGAACCCCACCGGTCAGGTCCAGAACGACCTGCCGGTCTTTCGCTTCACCCAGACGGGGGCTGATTTCTATGGCTTTGAGCTCGACGCCAGCTACGAACTCTGGACCGAGGGTGACCGAAGCTTGACCCTTGATCTTGGCTCGGACCTTGTGCGCGGCGATACTGACGCAGGTCCCCCAGCCCGCATCCCGCCCTATTCGATCACCAGCAAGGTCAGCTGGCAAACATCGGCCTATAGTGCAGAGCTAGAAGTGCGCCATGTCGGTGCGGCAGACCGACACTTGGCCGCGCTCGAACTGCCAACCGATAGCTACAATCTGGTCAATGTGACGGCGCACTGGAAGCCTGTTGCAGGCAAGTCTTGGCGGCTGTTTCTCGACGCTCACAACCTCACCAATGAAACGGCACGCGAGCATGTCTCGTTCTTGAAGGACGTGGCACCCATGCCAGGACGATCATTGCGGATTGGATCTGCCCTGACCTTCTAGGCCGACCCGTGAGCCCCGCCGCCTAAGAAAGTGGGGCCGAGGTCCGCAAAATGGGGTCCGAAGCGGGGCGACTGCTCCCCGGTTCTGACCTCTGCGGCGCGGCGACATAGAGGACAGACCAGAACGAAACAGCGGCAAAGACGCAAAAGACTGTGACCAATATCATCAGTCGGCCCGTAGCCATTTCCACCCTCTTATCCAACGCGAACGCCCCACTGAACGACGCAATTACAGAGAATCATAAACTACTCAAGGAGGCAAATTCTATTCCGCTTTGCTTCGTAGTTTTTGAAGGACCCACGCCCCGATAAAAAAGTCTGTGTCCGGACGAAAAATCAGCGTATTGACGCCACCCGATTTGATCAAAAGTTTCGGATCTAAAGTCGGGCAAGCTCTAGGCAGATATGACGAACTTGACCAATCAACCCCCGGCGCAGTCGCCAAAGCCCAAGGCCCTCGCCAAAAAGCGGCGGGCCCGCAGGCAATATGCGACCTTGGCCTATCGGACTGCTCCCGAACTTGAAGTCCTACTGGTCTCATCTCGCGAAACAGGGCGCTGGGTCATTCCAAAGGGCTGGCCGATGAAGGGCCGCGAGCCCCACGCTGCAGCCGCCTTGGAAGCTTTCGAAGAGGCCGGCGTAAAGGGCACCATCTCCAAAACAGCCATCGGCACCTATAACTACGATAAGCGGCTATCCGACGGCGATGTCATCACCTGCACGGTTGAGGTCTATCCGATGTTGGTGGAGGTTGAACTGGCGCAGTGGCCTGAGCGTGAACAGCGCACCCGCCAGTGGTTCAGCCTGAACGCCGCCGCCGAAGCCGTCGAAGAAGAAACCCTCAAGGCGCTGATCGGCAAGTTCAAGCCTGTGAACTAGGCGGGCCTAGGCCTCCAATTCGATATCCCAATAGAGATAGTCCAGCCAGCTCTCGTGCAGGTGGCCGGGCGGGAAACGTCGACCCCGATCTTGCAACTCATACTGGGTTGGCCGACGAGGATTGCGGGCCGGAACCATGCCCGCCTCGCGCGGGGTGCGGCCACCCTTAAACAGGTTACAGGGCGAGCAGGCGGTGACGATATTGTCCCAACTGGTCTTGCCGCCTCTAGACCTCGGCTGCACATGGTCGAAGGTCAGGTCCTCGCCAGAGCCGCAATATTGGCAGGAAAAGCTGTCACGCAAAAAGAGGTTGAAGCGGGTGAAGACCGGCGGGCGGTCCTGCGGCACATATTGCTTCAGGGCGATGACGCTGGGCAGAGCCATCTCAAAGGTCGGGGACCTGACGATCTGATCATAGGTCGAGACCACATCGACCCGATCTAGAAACACCGCCTTGATCACCTCCTGCCAAGGCCAAAGCGATAGCGGATAGTAAGATAACGGCCGGAAGTCGGCATTAAGCACCAACGCCGGATAGCCCGAGGATAGGGATTTGACAGCCTGCATCAGCCAATCTCCCGGCCACAGCCAAAAGACCCAGTGATCAGGGCAAAAATGAAAAGCGGGATGGATCTGAAGACGGATCTCCTCACCGGATGTCAGCGTATCAGTCAGAGTGAACGCTGATTTGACGACAGGTCTATGACGGACCCGACTCAGCGCGCCGTCAATCCATAACCACGTCACCGCGGCGCACTTGGCTGTGAAAACGCCATAAAACCATCGCCGCGATACCGCGATAGGGTCGCCAAGCCTCGGCCCGCAGATGAATCTGCTTTTCGGTGGCTCTTTTGTCGGCCCCATCGACGAGGCGCACCGCCTCCTGCAAGATCACGTCACCGGCCGGGAACAGATCGCAGTGCCCGTGGCTGAACATCAAGAAGGTGGCTGCCGTCCAGTGACCAACGCCTTTGATCGCGGTCAGGGCCCTCATGGCCGCATCACTATCGAACCGGTCCAACTGTTCGAAATCAATGGCCCCGCTGATCTGGGCTAGGGCAATTTCTTTGGCATAGCGGGCCTTGGGCCGTGACAGGCCAAAGCTGCGCAGATGGTCCTCATCGCTGGCCAAGATACGGCTCGGGGTGATCTGGCCCATGCCGGTTTCGAACCGCTTCCAGATCGAGTCGGCTGCGGCTACCGACACCTGCTGACCGACCACCATCTTGACCAGACCGGTGAAGCCACCGGGCCTTCTGGGCCATTCAAACTCTGTGACCCGATCATTGATCCGCGCCATGGCAGGATCCATCGCGGCAAGCGCTATGCGGGCTTGGGCGATTTGCGACGGGTCGGGCCAATGAAAAGGGGGCGCTTTCACGCCCCCCACCACATCGAAAGACCTCATGAAACGCAAGGCCCTATCCGATTAAACCCATCAAAGCTTAGACGTTGATAAAGGCCAAAGCCACGGCAGCACCGAGGGCCAGAAGGCCGACCATGCCGCTACGATCGATAGCACGCTCAAAGCGGGTCAAGTTTGCGAGAGTCATTTTCATAGTCCTTGATCTTAAATTCCAAGCCCCGGGGAGGAGGCCGTCCAATCTGGACAGTGCTTAGATAGACCTAATCTAAACGTTGTCAAGATGAACTTTACGATTTTCCGATCACGGCGTATAAGGCTCTATGAAGTTGACCTGTCCGATCACCGGCCCAAAGCCCTATCATCATGGCGATCTTCGCCGGGCGCTGCTTGAGGCTGCCTCGCGGGTGCTAGAGCGTGATGGCCCCAACGCCCTGTCCTTGCGGGCTGTGGCGCGTGAAGCGGGCGTCAGCCCTGCGGCCCCCTATCACCACTTCAAGGACAAGAGCGAGTTGATGCTGGCCATCTCGGAAGAGGGCTTTGATCAACTGTACAATTTTATGCGCCAGTCCGCTGATCCGGACGCGCCGCCGATGGAGCGGGTCGCGGCCATTGGCGTGGCCTATGTCGAGTTCGCCAAGGCCCACCCGTCGATCTACCGGGTCATGTATGACTGTTCTCGCGACCTCGAGGCCCTGCCCGATAAGGCCCATAAGGCTGAGGATGGGGCCTTCAGTCTGCTCAAAAAGGCCATGATCGACATGGGCGTTGTGGGGCCAGAGCAAGAGGTCGACCTAGAACTGGCCTGTATCGCCGCATGGTGCGCCGCCCACGGCCTAGCCGAGATGGTCGGTTTTCGGCAGTTTGATAGCCTCAAGACCAAGATGGGCGGCGAAAAAGCTTTCCTTGCCGGTGTCCTCAGCCATCTGGGCATGTTTGGTCAGGCCCGCAAACGGGGTTAGATCCCATGGGCCCCGCCAGCCGCTTTGCCCCCTCTCCGACCGGTCTGCTCCATCGCGGCCATGCTTTTTCGGCCTTGAGCGCCTATCAGCGGGCCAAAGAGCTCAGCGGGCGTTTTATTCTGCGCATTGAAGATATTGACCAGACCCGGTGTCGCCCCGCCTATACCGAGACCCTGCTCGACGATCTGACATGGCTGGGCCTGACGTGGGAACAGCCGGTCCGCGTCCAATCGCAGCATATGGCCGACTATCATGCCGCTCTTGGACGACTGCGTGACCTTGGCCTGGTCTATCGCTGCTTCAAGACCCGCAAGGAGGTTGCCGACGATATTGGCCGCGCACCCCACGGGCTTGGGACGGCCTATCGCGGCGCGCCCTTATCCGCCGCCGAAGAAACCGCGCGGCTAGAGACCGGCGAGCCCTATGCTTGGAGACTGTCGCTCGATGCGGCCAAGACCCATCTGGGCCCAGATTGGGAAAGCCTGACCTTTACCGATGAGGTGCAAGGCACGGTCGCCGCAAAGCCCCATCTCGCGGGAGACGTGGTTCTGGCGCGCAAGGATTTGGGGGTGGCCTACCATCTGGCGGTCGTGGTCGATGACGCGCTGCAAGACATCACCCACATTGTGCGTGGAGAGGACCTGTTCGAGGCCACCGGCATTCAGCGCCTGCTTCAAGCCTTGCTCGGATTGCCGACACCGATCTATCGCCACCACCCGCTGCTGATGGGGCCAGATGGCAAAAGATTGGCTAAACGCGACCTTGCCCAAACCCTGCAAGATCTGCGCAGACAGGGGGTATCGGCCGAGCAGTTGCGGGCAGAGTTAGGGTTTTAAGGCGAGGCTATAAGATCAGCCCAGTTCGCCCTTCAGGCCGCTCTCAATCAACGCAATGGTCCGCTCGATGCCGAAAATGGCCACGAAAGACCCGAAGCGCGGGCCCTGGCTCTGACCGAGCAGCACCTCATAGAGCGCCGCGAACCAGCCACGCAGGGGCTCAAAGCCCGCATCCTTGCCCGCCGCATAGACCTCGTTCTGGATCAGATCGACATCGGTGCAGGCCGGACCTAGGTCCTTCAGCCGCTCAGCCAAATCTTCCATGGCCGAGCGTTCCCGGCTATCCGGCGCGCGGAAGACCTTGTTCGGGCGAACAAAATCTTCATAATAATTAATGGCATAGCCTGCCATCTGATCGAGCAGAGGTTGGCTTTCGGGGGTCGCGCCGGGAATGTAGCGCGACAGGAAGCCCCACAAGATTGCCTTGTCCGACGCATTGGCCGCCGACACCAGATTGAGCAGCAGGCTGAACGAGACCGGCGAGCCAAATTGTGGAGGCCGACCGGTATGGACGTGCCATACCGGATTATCGATCCGCTTGGCCTCGTCCTGGCCCTGATAGGCGTCGAGCTGCTGCAGATACTCGTCCGTCGCCTTGGGGATCACGTCGAAGAACAGCCGCTTGGCCGACTTGGGCGACTGGAACATGTAGTAGGACAGGCTCTCTGGCGTGCCATAGCGCAGCCAGTCCTCCATGGTCAGGCCATTGCCCTTGGACTTGGAAATCTTCTGTCCCTCCTCGTCGAGGAACAGTTCGTAGTTGAAGCCTTCAGGCGGGACCCCGCCGAGGATCTTGCAGATCTGGTTGGAGACCTTAACCGAGTCGATCAGGTCCTTGCCCGACATCTCGTAGTCCACGCCCATCGCGGCCCAGCGCATGGCCCAGTCCGGCTTCCACTGCATCTTGACCGCGCCGCCGGTTACGGGAACCTCGGTCAGCGTGCCGTCCTCGTCAGCAAAGACGATGGTGCCGCGATCGACATGGCGCTCCAGCGTCGGCACCTGCAAGACCTTGCCGGTCTTGGGGCTGATCGGCAGGAACGGCGAATAGCTGGCCCGGCGCTCCTCGCCCAAGGTCGGCAGCATGACCTTTTGGATATCGTCATAGCGCGCCAAAGCCCGCAGAAGCGTCTCATCGAACATGCCCGAGCGATAGCACTGGGTGCTGGACAGGAACTCGTACTCAAAGCCAAAGCCATCCAAAAAGGCGCGCAGGCGGGCATTGTTGTGCTCGCCAAAGCTGGGATATTGCCCGAACGGGTCACGCACCACGGTCAGGGGCTTGTGCAGATCTTCCTGCAGCACGGCCTTGTTCTCGATATTATCCGGAACCTTGCGCAAGCCGTCCATATCGTCGGAGAAACAGACCAGACGGGTCGGGATCGCATTCTCGGTAAGGGCGCGGAACGCCGCGCGCACCATGGTCGTGCGCGACACCTCGCCAAAGGTGCCGATGTGCGGCAGGCCGGACGGGCCGTAACCCGTCTCAAACACCACCGGTTTTTGCAGGCCCGGCAGGGTCCGCACCGCCTCCTCAATCTTACCGTCAGCGATCAGGACGGCGGCCAAATCACGCTCTTCGCTGGTTTCCAAGCGGGTGCGGACAAGACGGTTCAACAGGGCGCGGGCTTGGTCGAAGGGCCAAGCCTTGGCGGAGCGGGACAGATGGGAGAGGCCAGTTTGCATGGCTTGGGTCTAACGGAAGCAAGGCCTTTGAGCAATCATGATGCGATGGCTGGCATTTGCCTTCGGTGACAGGCGGGCCCAAATAGAGGTCATGGCCCCCATCGTCTTTCATCCTGCCTATGATGCCCCCATGCCGCCCGGCCATCGCTTTCCGATGGGCAAGTTCGCAGCCTTGGCGCGGATGATCGAAGCGGAGGGGCTGGCGGGACCTCACGGGTTCCACCGCCCCGACCTCGCCAGCGCAGAGCACCTCTGCCTCGCCCATGATCCAGCCTATGTGCAGGCGGTCCTGTCGGCGCAGGTCGAGCCCGCCGTCGCGCGCCGCATTGGCTTGCCCATCACCCCAGAGGTCGCAATGCGCGCTCAGGCCGCGACCGGCGGCACCCTTTTGACCGCAAGGCTAGCGCTGACAGAGGCCGTCGCCTGCAACACCGCTGGCGGCAGTCATCATGCGAGCCATCAGGAAGGCGCGGGCTTCTGCGTGTTCAACGACGTCGCCGTCGCCGCCCATGTCCTGCTGGCCGAGGGCCGGGTTCGGCAGATTTTGGTGGTGGACCTTGATGTTCACCAAGGGGACGGCACCGCGCGCATTTTCGAGCGAGACCCTCGCGTCTTCACCTTCTCGATGCACGCGGCCAAGAATTTTCCCGTCCGTAAGGCGCTCAGCGACCTCGATATTGAACTCGAGGACGGGATCGAGGATGCCGACTATCTGATGCGGCTGAACGATATCCTGCCAAGCCTCATCCGCCGCGTTCGGCCCGATCTGGTGTTCTATATTGCCGGGGTCGATGCGCACCGCGATGACCGCTTAGGCCGATTGAACCTCTCCGATCAGGGGCTGGAGGCCCGCGAAGCAATGGTTCTGGACGCAGCCCTCAGCCGAGGGGTGCCCGTGGCCGGTGTTCTGGGCGGAGGCTACGACAGCGACGTCGAACGCCTCGCCGCCCGCCATATTTGGCTCCATCGTGCCGCAGCGCTGGCCCACGCCCGCTGGCGATAGTCTTTAACGGGCGCGGGCCAAATCCTCATGGGATCGACGCTGAAAGTGGTGTGCCCGCCTCTGCAACACGAAGACTGTCGCGTTGCGTCTGAGACAACTGGTCCAAGGCCTCACGCCTTATGACCTCTTGGCAGACCCTACGCTCGCGCATCCCACGCTCAGCGGCGCAGAAATCATGCACGACATCGCTCAAACGCTGTTCAAATTTTGCAGCGTCTTTTGACTGAGAAAGATTAAGGTCATTGATTTTTATCACTCTTGATATCGATTCTGCATTTGCCGAACTAAATAAAAGTAGACTCGAGATCGATAATGATAAAAATATACCAAAAATATGGTGAATTGTTTTGGATTTATCCATCGCTTAATCTCCGTTAAGATTGCAGTTATGAAAACTGCAGTGGAAAATGATGCGATTTAATCATATTATAATTGTGCTTTTAATTATTTTATATAATTTCATTACGATTAATACTGATTTATGTTTCGACTAATATAGGTGTTGAATTTCGACTAGGCCCTTAGCGGTAGGCCTTAGGCTTGACCCCAAGCCCAGCAGGTTTAGGTGGAGGTCCTCAGCGACCAAAGGGTGCCCAATGACCACCATCGCCATTATCGGAGCAGGCCTTGCCGGGGCTGCGGCAGGCCGTAGCCTGCTAGAGGCTGGTCATCAGGTGACCCTGTTTGACAAGGGCCGCGGCCCGGGCGGGCGGATGAGCACACGCCGGATGGAAACCGCGCTGGGGACCGTGCGGCTCGATCATGGCGCTCAATTTTTCACGGTTCGGGGAGATGGCTTTACAAAGGCCGTCGCGGGCTGGTCCGCCGCTGGGGCCTGCGCGTCTTGGCAAGGCAAGCTGATCAAGATCGGTGCCGATGGTTCGAGCGACCCCCTCGGCGGGGATGACCGCTATGTCGGCGTCGGCGGCATGAATCAGGTGGTTAAGGCGGCGCTAGAAGGTCTGGACGCCCGGTTTGGCCGTCAGGTTCTGGCCATCGAGGGCGGTCCGGGGGCTTGGAGCCTCAGATTCTCGGAAGGCGAGCGCGAAGGCCCCTTTGAGGTTGTTTTGGTCGCGGTGCCGGCCGAACAGACAGGCCCCCTGGTCAGTGATTGGGTCCCGCACATGGCGCGCGAAGCCGAAGCGGTTCAAAGCGCGCCCTGCTGGGCGGCTATGGCCGTGTTCGACACGCCGGTGACGGCTGATTTTGATGCGGCGAGGCTAGAGACCGGACCGCTGTCGTGGATTTCCCGCGAGACCTCCAAGCCCGGACGAGAGGGGCCAGAGGCCTGGGTCCTGCATGGCTCACCGGCCTGGTCCAAGACCCATCTGGAAGAGACGGCCGACGAGGTGGCGCAGGCCCTTTTGAGCGCCTTTGCGGGCCATGCGACCTTCACCGCCCCGATCAGCCTGACCGCCCATCGCTGGCGCTATGCCCAGATCGAACAGCCTGCAGGAACGCCCTTTGGCTGGGCGGAAAGCTTGGGACTCGGTGTTTGCGGCGACTGGCGACTGGGTCCGCGCATCGAATATGCCTTTGCCTCCGGTCAGGCCCTCGCCGCCGCAGTGATAGAATCCCGCGCCCTCTAACAAAATAGGTTTGGCGCACCCCGACTGCCTCGCTAGTCTGTTCCGACTAAGGCCCAACAAGAAGGCCTTTTTGGAGGAGACGGGCCATGGATGGTTCCAGCACAGCCTATGATCTGATCATTCGCGGCGGCACAGTTGTCGATGGCAATGGCGGTGAGCCCTTTGTCGCCGATGTGGCCCTGCGCCAAGGCAAGATCGTCGCGGTTGGCACCGTCAAGGGCAGCGCCGCCGAAGAGATCGACGCTTCGGGGCTGCTCGTCACGCCCGGCTGGGTCGATATCCACACCCACTATGATGGCCAAGCCACCTGGACCA
>CALFYB010000356.1 GCA_937952995.1 uncultured Caulobacteraceae bacterium | reverse complement strand
CTCTTCCGATCTGCCAGCGTCACCACTTTGGCGATGGCTTCGTCGGTGAACACCCCGTTGACACCGGAAATAGCGGAAAGCTTCATGCCGTGTTTGAGGCCCATCTGGTAAATCTCGCGCACCTTTTCCCACTCAATGGCACGACCCACGGTGTAGTTCTCGAAGCGGCCTTCTAGCGCCAGCACAATGGTCTCGGCCAGGCAGGCGTAGATCACGTTGGGCGGCAGGCCGATGCTCTTCATGCCGCGCATCTTGGTCGGCAGTTCGATCTCGCCCGACTCGACCACCAGCACGTCCGGCCGCTTGGCCACCGGATAAGGCTCGCCGGTTAGCGCTGCCTGGTTTACTTGGGCGTTATTGGCAGCAAGCACGATGCCATCGGCGGGCACAAGGTCGCCTGCGCGGCTGAGCGCATAGAAGCGCTCAATTTGAAGCTCTTGGTGGAAATGAATGGCCCCAAAAACCTGTTCAACGGGTTGGGACAGGGTATGACGCATAATCGCCTGGTTGGCGGCTGAGCGCAGGCTGAAGTCGAAGGCTTGGCCCAAAAAGGGCCGGGTATAGTTTTCCGCGTAGGCCCTGCCGGTCGAAAACTGGATCAGCAGACTATAAAGGTCACCCGGACAGCGCCGGGTTACCTCCACAAACCAATATTGGCCATTGCTTAGGATGAACTGTGTGTGGACCAGCCCGTCGACCAGTGTGAGCGCCCCGGCCATCGACGTGATGTCCTGTCGGATAGAGTCCAAAATAGCGGGTGCTAGGTCATAGCGCACGCAGCTGGTATCGACGGTAAACGGATTTGCCGAGCCGTGTTCCTCGACAATGTGGTCGCTCAGGATCTGACCATCAGCGATGAAGGCGGTGTGGCTATAGAGCTGTCCGGATACGAAATCTTCGATCAGATATTGCCCAGATTTCGAAAACTCTTGGGCGCGTCCTATGGCTTGGGCCACCTCATGGTCTGCAATCGACTGCAGGACCGTAATGCCCCGGCCACTATAGGCGTCTACCGGCTTGACGATCAGGGGGCGATCCTTGGGTAGATCATCGGCGCTCCAAACTCGCGGAATGGGAATGGAGTGTGCTTCGGCGAACTGGCGAAAGGCCTGCTTGTTATTGAGGGTGTCGGTTGCTTTCACGCTATCGATGCCCGGGAAATCCCTCACCTCGGCAATCGCAGCGCAGGTCAGATAGGACCGGTCATTGCAGCCTGGGACGATGAAGCGGACATCAAGCTGGTCGACCAAGGCCAGAGCGGCTACCTCATCGGAATAGTCGAGCTGGATGTAGTTGCGAACGGACCTGGCAAGATAATCATCGGGATTGCCGCCGATGACAAAAACCTCATAGCCTGCCTCGACCAGATAGGCGTGGATCGGCGCGGCTGAAAGATTGGTATCAAACAGCGCGACCCTAGTCATTGAGCCACACCATGGTTTGGGATTTAGCCGACTGTTGAATGGCCTCGATAACCTTTAAATTTTGCAGACCGTCAAAGGCCGACACGACCGGCTCGGCTATGCCCTCAATCACATCCAGGAAATTGTCCAGTTGGGCGGTTAAGGGGTCTGTACGTTTGACGGTCAGGATTTCTTCGATGAGCGGCCTTGTCCAAGAGGGTTCCTGATCGTCTGGCACACGCTTTAAGCGCATGGTCGGGATCGCCAAAGACCCGCGCGTACCGGCCAGATGGTAGCAGTCCTCATCGCCATAGGTCGGGTAGATAGGGTTTTCCTGTGATGTTTGCTCCCAGCTTCGCGCTGAAGCCGCGACGTCCGACAATAGAAAATTGCCCAAAGCCCCAGCCTCAAAGGCTAGGTTTATGGTGACTGTGTCCTCCACTTCGAATTTGCGAGCATGCTGGGATGATAGGGCGTGAACCCCGGAAATCTCGCCGCAAAGCGACCGCATAATGCCGATTTCGTGGATCAGATTGATCAAGATCGGGCCCCCTCCCGCCACGGTTCGCCAGGGACCAGCGGCGAAATATTCAGACGGCTTGTAAAATACGGCGCTGCCCTGAATGCCAATGAGCTTTCCGAGCGTGCCGTTTTCAATCACTTGGCGCGCTGTTTGGAGCAAAGGGCTATGGGCCCGATGGTGGCCGACGATCGCCTTGGCCTGGCGTGCGGCGACCAGATCAACCAGTTGCTGGGCCTCGGTCAGATCGGTTGTGATGGGTTTTTCGATGAGGACGGGGATGTCATCGAGAATGCACCGCTGTGCCTGCTCATAATGGAAGATGTTGGGCGAAGAGATGATCACGCCTGAGGGCCGAGTGTTCGCAAGACAGGTTTCGAGGTCAGCGAACGCTACATCTCGATGACGGTCTACAGTGAGGTGGTGTTGGTCTTGTTCGGGACAGACGAGCCCTTGTCGAGGCCGGCAGCCTTGAGGATCTCTGCGCGCTCGGCGGGGGTGCCAGCGGCCATCACCTTGTTGGCGAGCTCGGGGTTGTCGGCCATTGCCTTGACGGTGGTGGAGTAAGCATTGCTCATGATCGTTCCTCACTATCGATGTGGTGGAAGGTGTAGCAGGGGCAATTTACGCATAGAC
>CALFYB010000355.1 GCA_937952995.1 uncultured Caulobacteraceae bacterium | reverse complement strand
CATCCGTGTTCCCCGCGAAGGCGGGGACCCAGACCCTTACACGCAGATGGCAATCAAAGATCTGGATCCCCGCCTGCGCGGGGAACGTGGAAGAAACAGGGCCTTGTTTTCGATCTTGATCGCCCCACCATCACGATAGTCGCTTTCAGAGTACGGCTTTCGTTGACAGGCCAGAACCGGAAGCTAAAAGTCCGAACAAGTTTTTGAAACACTGGGGAACCGAACCAATGAGCCAGGGCAAACCCGGCGCGGCTAAGGCTAGGCCGCTGTCACCGCACCTACAGGTGTGGCGTTGGCACATCACCATGTGGGGCTCGATCCTCAACCGCGCCACAGGCGTCGCGCTCTATGTTGGCGCGTTGATCCTTGCCGGTTGGGCCGTGGCGCTCGCGTCGGGCCAAGATGCCTATATTGCCTATACGGGTATGCTGGGCACGCCCTTGGGTCTGCTGGTCATGCTCGGCCTGACCTTCTCTCTTTATTATCACCTAGCTGCAGGCGTGCGGCACCTGTTCTGGGACGCGGGCAAGGGCTTTGATCCAAAGCTCGCAGACCTGACCGGCGTTGCGGCCATCGGCTTTGCCGTCGTCGCCACCCTCGCCACCTGGGCCATCGCCTTCATGACGGGAGCCCTCTGATGAGTGATTTTCGCACCCCCCTCAGCCGCGCACGCGGTCTTGGCTCGGCCAAGCACGGGGTTAGCACATGGCTGTTCGAGCGGGTCTCTTCGATCACCCTCGTTCCAATCGTCCTCTGGGCGGTTTTCTCAGGTCTGAAGCTGGCCAGCGCCGACTATCAGGCCGCGCGGGTTTGGATGCAGTCGCCGGTTAATGCCGTGCTGACCCTGCTTCTCATTATTGTTGGCATTTGGCACATGCATGTGGGTTTGCGCGTGGTGATTGAGGACTATATCTCAAAGCCGCTCAGCAGGGCCGCGTTGCTCTTGCTCAATATGTTTGTCTGCGGCCTGGGCGGGGCCCTGGCGGTGTTCTCGATTCTTAAGGTCGCCTTAAGCGTCGGCGGCCTTGACGGCGGAGCCTTTTGATCATGTCTGAATATAAGTTCATCGACCATAAGTTTGACGTCGTTGTCGTTGGTGCGGGCGGCTCTGGCCTTCGTGCAGCGCTCGGCGCAGCTCAAGGCGGGCTCAAGACGGCCTGTATCTCCAAGGTCTTCCCAACCCGCTCGCACACGGTTGCGGCGCAGGGCGGCATCTCGGCCAGCCTGGGCAATATGGGTCAAGACGACTGGCGCTGGCACATGTACGACACCGTCAAGGGGTCGGACTGGCTGGGCGACCAAGACGCCATCGAATATCTTTGCCGCAATGCGCCCGCCGCTGTTTATGAGCTGGAGCACTGGGGCGTGCCCTTCTCGCGCACCGAAGAGGGCAAGATCTATCAGCGCGCCTTTGGCGGCATGACCAAGAACTATGGCGAAGGCCCGGTCCAGCGCACCTGCGCCGCCGCCGACCGCACCGGTCACGCCATGCTGCACACCATGTATGGTCAGGCCCTGTCGAAGGACGTTGAGTTCTTCATCGAATATTTCGCCCTCGACCTGATCATGGAAGATGGCCGCTGCCGGGGCGTCACCGCCTGGAAGCTCGATGACGGCACGCTGCACCGCTTCATGGCCCAGACCGTCGTTCTGGCCACCGGCGGCTATGGCCGCGCCTATTTCAGTGCCACCAGCGCCCACACCTGCACCGGCGATGGCAATGCCATGGTCCTGCGCGCGGGCCTGCCGCTGCAAGATATGGAATTTGTTCAGTTCCACCCCACCGGCATCTATGGGGCAGGCTGCCTCATCACCGAAGGGGCACGAGGCGAAGGCGGCTATCTGACCAACTCCGAGGGTGAGCGCTTCATGGAGCGTTACGCGCCGTCGGCCAAGGATCTGGCCAGCCGTGACGTGGTTAGCCGCGCCATGACCATCGAAATTCGTGAAGGTCGCGGCGTCGGTCCCAACAAGGACCACATCTTCCTGCACCTCGATCACCTCGACCCCAAGGTCCTGCATCAGCGCCTGCCCGGCATTTCTGAAACCGCCAAGATCTTTGCGGGCGTCGATGTGACCAAGCAGCCGATCCCGGTCCTGCCGACGGTCCACTACAATATGGGCGGCATTCCAACCAACTATCACGGCGAAGTGCTGACCAAGGTCGGCGCCGATGCGGACAGCGTGGTTCCCGGCCTGATGGCTGTGGGCGAAGCGGCCTGCGTTTCGGTGCACGGGGCCAACCGCCTCGGCTCCAACTCGCTGATCGATCTGGTCGTCTTTGGCCGCGCCGCTGGCATGCGCACGGCTGAGACCCTGAAGGCCGGTGAGCGTCAAGCGGACCTGAAGCCTGAATCCACCGCCAGCCACATCGAGCGCTTTGACCGTCTGCGCAACGCCTCGGGCAAGAACTCCACCGCGTCCCTGCGTCTGGCCATGCAAAAGGCCATGCAAGAGGATGTGGCCGTGTTCCGCACCGGCGAGACCCTCGACAGCGGCGTTCAGCGTATGGATGCCGTGTTCAAGGACATGGGCGACATCGGGGTCAGCGACCGCGGCCTGATCTGGAACACCGACCTCTTGGAAACCCTCGAGTTCGACAACCTGATCTGTCAGGCCATCGTCACCGTCAACAGCGCGGCCAATCGTCAAGAAAGCCGCGGTGCTCACGCCCGCGAGGACTTCTCCGAGCGCAATGACGACACCTGGATGAAGCACACGCTCGCCTGGTACGACGGCAAAACCGGCAAGGTGGCGATCGATTACCGCCCTGTCCACACCTACACCATGTCCAACGAGATCGCCTACATCGCGCCAAAAGCGCGGGTGTACTGATCCGCTTCCGCCAGATTAAGGAAAGCGCCTGATGGTTCAGCTAACGCTGCCGCAGAACTCCAAGGTCGTCAAAGGCCGTCATCACCCTGCTCCGGCGGGCGCGACGAAGGTCAAGACCTTTAAGATCTACCGCTATGACCCCGAGTCTGGCGGCAATCCGCGCTGGGACACCTATGACGTCGCCGTCGACCAGTGCGGCCCCATGGTGCTCGACGCCCTCATCCACATCAAGAACACGATGGACCCGACCTTGGCGTTCCGTCGCTCTTGCCGTGAAGGGGTCTGCGGTTCCTGCGCCATGAACATCGGCGGACGCAACACTCTGGCCTGCACCAGCGGCTGGGCGGACGTGTCTGGCAAGGATGTGCAGATCTCTCCCCTGCCCAGCCAGCCGGTGATCAAGGACCTGATCCCCGACCTGACCCTGTTCTTTGCGCAATATGCCTCGATCGAGCCGTGGCTCCAGACCAAGACCCCCGAGCCTGAGGGCGAGTGGATCCAGTCTCCGGAAGACCGCGAGCACATTGACGGGCTCTATGAGTGCATCCTGTGCGCCTGCTGCTCGACCTCGTGCCCGAGCTACTGGTGGAATGGCGACAAGTTCCTCGGACCGGCCGCCCTGCTGCAGGCCTACCGCAATTCGCCCGACTTGCTGCAACACCTGCGCTACTGGAACACCACGCTGATCGTGAGCACGATGGTGATCGGAACGGCAGAAGACCAGGCCAGGACCCTGGTGGTGGACGTAGCCAAGGCGCGGCGCCGGTGAGCGCGCTCTTGACGTTCTGCTCCACCATCAGCACTGTCGTTCCGGCGTTGGCGATGCGGCGCAGATCAGACGCTTTCACGGCATGCAGGCGCACCCCGGCACGGTCGAGACGATCGACGATCGCTGCGGACTGGTCGTGCAAGTGCGGGGGAGGGGTGTCGTCGATACTGGACAGCAGGCCGCGCCAGGAAGCACTCGGCGTCTCTTCATCGTCAAAGAAGGGGTCATGTTCGGGCGCGCGCCGGGCAGTCATCGGCTTGCTGAGAATCAACTCGTCGCCGAACGCGTCCGCGCTCTTGGCGGGGCCGAACATGAAAT
>CALFYB010000354.1 GCA_937952995.1 uncultured Caulobacteraceae bacterium | reverse complement strand
CTTGAGGTCGGAGAATTTGCGGAATACTTTCGTTTCTCCGGACAGCGGAATCATGGTCACCCCGACCTTGGACCCTTGCTGCAACGAGAGCACGTGCAGCAGGTTCATGTGCAAGGGCATCACGGCTTGCAAGAGCTGGATGTTTTCATCGCCACCCCGCGAAATTTCCTTCAGCGTGTCGAGTTGAACGATGCCCAGGTCGGCCTGGCTGGCCGACAGCATCATCAGGTTGGGAATGCCGCCGATGCTGGGCACCGACACCACGGGCACCTGAGCGCTGCAGACCTGCTGGATGTCGCGCACCAGCAGGGCCTGCATTTGCTCGGGGGTGTTGCCCTTGGCGGTCACGCCCAGGTCGAGGAATTTTTGTTTGATGTCGGGTTGCGCCACCGCTGCGTTGACTTCGGCGTTGAGTTTTTGAATCACCTCACGCGGTGTTTTGGCGGGCACGGCCAAGCCGTTCCAACCGGCCACGGCGTAGTTGGGCACACCGCTCTCGGCAATCGTGGGCACCTGCGGCAGGCCTGGAAAGCGCTGCTCTTCGGTCACGCCCAAGACCTTGACGGTGCCGGCCTTGGCCTGCGGAATCACGGGCGCCAGGGTTTCGAAAATCGCCTGCACATCGCCGCCACGCAGCGCCTGCTCAACCGCGGCGCGCGCCTGACCGAGCTGCTCAAGCAGCCGCAATATTCGCCCCTCAAGGTCGAAGAGCAGGTCTGCGTGATCTATGCCGGTACGCGTGGTTATCTGGACGCCTTCCCGACCAAGTCGGTGGGCCGTTTCGAATCCGAGTTCCTGTCGCGCCTGCACAGCCAGAACCCTGGCCTGCTGGAAGGCATTCGCACCAAGAAGGCCCTCGACGCCGACCTCGAAGCTGAACTGAAGGCTGCTCTTGAAGCCTTCTGCGCCACCTTCGCCTAAGCGCTGAAAGACGGGGAAAGCAACGCCGGATGGCTAGCCTGAAGGAAATGCGCAATCGGATCGCCAGCGTGAAAGCCACGCAGAAGATCACGAAAGCGATGCAAATGGTGGCAGCGGCCAAGCTGCGCCGGGCTCAGGAGGCCGCCGAACAGGCGCGTCCCTATGCTCAGCGCATGGCCGCAGTCATTGCCAATCTCGCCGCCGGTGTTACCGGTGACGCTGCTCCGCGCCTGTTGGCCGGTACGGGCCGTGATCAGAACCATCTGGTGATCGTGGCTACGGCTGACCGGGGTCTTGCTGGCGGCTTCAACACCCAGATCGTTCGCGCCGCTCGCGAGAAGATCGCCGCCTTGCTCGCTGCGGGCAAGGATGTGCGCATCATCTGCGTCGGCAAGAAGGGCCGCGACCAGCTTAAGCGCCAATATGGCGACCGCTTTGTCGAGACCTTCGATCTGTCGGCCAACCGGGTCATGACCTTGGGTGCCGCTCAGCCGATCGCTGATCTGGTGCTGGCCGAATATGAGACGGGCAAGGTCGATGTGGTGACCCTGTTCTACAGCCGCTTTAAGTCGGTGATCGCTCAGATCCCAACCGCCAAGCAGTTGATCCCAGCCACGGTCGAAGAGGGCTCAGCCGTCATCGATCTTGGCGGCGCAACCTACGAATATGAGCCCTCGGAAGAGGCCATTCTCGAGACCCTGCTGCCACGGAACATCACCATTCAGATCCTTTCGGCTCTGTTTGAAAACAACGCCGGTTTCTATGCTGCTCAGATGAGCGCCATGGACAATGCCACGCGCAACGCCGGCGAAATGATCAACAAGTACACCCTTGAATATAACCGCTCGCGCCAAGCGATGATCACGAAAGAGCTAATCGAGATCATCTCCGGGGCCGAGGCCATCTAACGAAAGACCGACCATGACCATCATGCCCACCGGCAAAATCGCCCAGGTCATCGGAGCCGTTGTGGACGTCGAGTTCGACGGTCACCTGCCTTCGATCCTGAACGCGCTCGAAACCATCAACACCGCCTCTGGCGTGCGACTGGTTCTGGAAGTCGCCCAGCACTTGGGTGAGAACACGGTTCGCACCATCGCCATGGACGCCACCGAAGGCCTGGTTCGCGGTCAGCCCGTGACCGACCTCGGCACCGCCATCAGCGTTCCGGTTGGTCCGGCCACCCTCGGCCGCATCATGAACGTGATCGGCGAGCCCATCGACGAAGCCGGCCCGATCAACACCACCGAGCGCCGCTCGATCCACAAGGACGCGCCGTCCTTCGCCGATCAGGCTACCTCGGCAGAAGTGCTGGTCACCGGCATTAAGGTCATCGACCTGCTTTGCCCCTACACCAAGGGCGGCAAGATCGGCCTGTTCGGCGGCGCTGGCGTGGGCAAGACGGTTCTCATTCAAGAGCTGATCAACAACATCGCTAAGGCCTACGGTGGCTACTCGGTTCTGGCTGGCGTGGGTGAACGCACCCGCGAAGGCAACGACCTCTATTACGAAATGATCGAGTCGAAGGTGAACATCGACCCGAAGGAAAATAACGGTTCGACCGAAGGCTCGCGTTGTACGCTGGTTTACGGCCAGATGAACGAGCCTCCCGGAGCGCGCGCCCGCGTCGCCCTGACCGGCCTCAGCCAAGCGGAATATTTCCGTGACGAAGAGGGCAAGGACGTTCTGTTCTTCGTGGACAACATCTTCCGCTTTACCCAAGCCGGTTCGGAAGTGTCGGCTCTGCTGGGCCGCATCCCCTCCGCCGTGGGCTATCAGCCAACGCTGGCCACCGAGATGGGCAATCTGCAAGAGCGCATCACCTCGACCAACAAGGGTTCGATCACCTCGGTTCAGGCCATCTACGTGCCCGCCGATGACTTGACCGACCCCGCGCCTGCCGCCTCCTTCGCCCACCTGGACGCCACAACCGTTCTGAACCGGGCCATTTCGGAGCAGGGCATCTATCCCGCCGTGGACCCGCTCGACTCGACCTCGCGCATCCTCGACCCACGCATCATTGGTGAAGAGCACTATTCGGTGGCCCGCCGCGTGCAGGAAATCCTGCAGCAGTACAAGGCCCTGAAGGACATCATCGCCATCTTGGGCATGGACGAGCTGAGCGAAGACGACAAGTTGACCGTCGCCCGCGCCCGCAAGATCCAGCGCTTCCTGTCGCAGCCCTTCCACGTGGCTGAACAGTTCACCAACAGCCCCGGTAAGCTGGTTCCGCTCGAAGACACCATCGCCTCCTTCAAGGCCGTGTGTGACGGTGAGTATGACCACCTGCCAGAAGCGGCCTTCTACATGGTTGGCGGCATCGCCGAAGCCGTGGAAAAGGCAGAGCGTCTTGCGGCTGAAGTGGCCTAAAGCCGATGGCCAAGCTGCACTTCTCTTTGGTCGCGCCTGAGCGGCAGCTCTTTTCGGGCGACGTCGATCAGGTTGACGCGCCAGGGGCCGAAGGCGACTTCGGCGTTCTGGCGGGCCATGCGCCCTTCATGACCACCCTGCGCGAAGGCATCGTGACCATCACGGACGGCGGCACCCGCCGTGCCTTCTCGATCCAAGGCGGTTTTGCCGATGTCACCGGCGAAGGCCTGACCATCTTGGCCGAACAGGCCGTCGAGGCCGAGGTCTCAGCGGTCCACTAAGCCACGGACCTTTCGAAGAATAAGAAACCGCCGCTGGAGCAATCCGGCGGCGGTTTTTGTTTGGGGCCTCACTTGCCCAAAGGCCAATAGGGTGCGATCTTACCCGCGTCTTACTTTGAGGGCTCTGCCATGGCCACGACCGACACACTCACCACCACCGTCTCGACCAAGGGTCAGGTCATACTGCCTAAAGCGGTGCGGGAGCATCTGGGCTGGGGTGTCGGGGTTAAGTTGGTTGTCGAGGAATCCAGCGACGCCGTGATCTTGCGGCGCGCACCCCTGTTTCAGCAAACCGATATGAACAAGGTGTTTGGTCAGCTTAAATCGCCGGTTGGGCCGCTGTCTTTGGA
>CALFYB010000353.1 GCA_937952995.1 uncultured Caulobacteraceae bacterium | reverse complement strand
GTTTCGCCGGTTTTCGCCAGTCAGAGTCCATCAGCCGGTCGCCCTCTGGGACAGACACGGCTCGCCGCATGGATCAGCAAGGCTAAGCTGCCTGCCATGGCCCTTGGCGGCATAGGCCATAAAAATGCCCGCCTCCTTTCGGGGACGGGCGTCTGGGGTGTCGCGGCGATTGATGGCCTTAGAACTTGAAGGCGGTCTCTAAGCGAACACGCGGGGCGCGATCTTGCGGCACAGTGTAGCGATTGAGTTGGGCTGAGTCGCCGAGTGCCACGGCACCGCCGACGCGCAGGGATGGCGAGAGCCGATAATAGGCACCAGCCTGAATGTCTTTTAGCTGCATGTCACGGCCAGCAGGTTGGGTCAGGTCAAGCTTGACGCCCCAGCGGGCCTTATCGTCCCACTGCAAAGACCGACGGGTCGACTGAGCGCCCCACAGGTTCTGGTCCTTCGCGAAAGCATCGGTCGAAGGGGCTAACTCTGTTGTCACAGTCGCCTTGCCGCGCGGCGCATCAGCGGCGTGAGCCGTCAGTGCCATCCCCGAGAGGATCAGCCCAACCGTGCCAGCGGCTATGGTGCGCAACAGAGACATAACTAAACCCAGTGAACCTTTATTCTTAGAGCCGCTTTGACCGTCATCAAGGGTGACCCAAATCAGCCTCGACATTGTTGATTAAAGGCTTCTTTTCCTCGGGGTCAACACGGAGTCTGTTGGCCAACATAAGATTCGACCGCCCGATGGGCGCTAAACATCATTCTGTGGCCCTTTAGTCACGTGATTCCTGTTTGGAGGCAGCGTCGCCGTGCTATAGACCGCGATGATGACAGTTTGAGGCGGTCGGGGGCGACAGTGCTAATCCGGACAGTACGGGCTAGCCAATGAGTGGAGCGATTGAATATGGCGTTTATGCGTAAGGCGTCTTTGGCGGTCGCGGCCGTGGCCCTAGTGGCGGTTACCGGCTGTTCGACCCTTAAGATCGGTGGATCAAAGGGTCCGGCCGTGTTCCAAACCCAAGAAGAGGGCGGGTTTAACCCGTTCCGTCGTAAGGCTGCTGCGGCTGCTGAGGCTGGCAGTCAGATTGGCGTCAATAGCTATCTGTGGCGTGCCTCGCTCGACACCCTGTCCTTCATTCCGCTGACCTCGGCCGATCCTTGGGGCGGCGTGATCATTACCGATTGGTACACCAGCCCTGAAAAGCCCGATGAGCGCTTTAAGGTCACGGTCTATATTCTCGATACCCGCCTTCGCGCCGATGGCCTGAATGTCGCGGTGTTCAAGCAGGTTAAGGATGCGTCTGGCGCTTGGGTTGATTCTGCCACGGCGGCACAAACCGAGACCGATCTAGAAAATGCGATCCTGACCCGCGCCCGTCAGCTTCGTCTGTCGACCATTAACGGCAAGGGCTAATCGGGGCGGCTCTGGCCGCTCCCCTTTTTTGGTCTTGTCCCTCCGGCACCGTTCGCGCGGTGCCCTCACCCCTCCATTCTGCCAAAGCCGTCATAGTCATGCCCCGTTACAATCCAAAAGAAGCAGAGCCCAAATGGCGCGCCGCTTGGGATGAGGCGGGGGTGTTCACCACCATCGCGCCCGAAGCCGCAGGTGATCGGCCCAAATATTATGTGCTTGAGATGTTCCCCTATCCGTCGGGGCGCATCCATATGGGCCATGTGCGCAACTATGCGATGGGCGATGTGGTGGCGCGGTTCAAGCGGGCCAAGGGGTTTAACGTTCTTCACCCCATGGGCTGGGACGCCTTTGGCATGCCCGCCGAAAATGCGGCCATGGAGCGCGGTATCCACCCTAAGGGTTGGACCTACGACAATATCGACGCCATGCGCCGACAGCTTAAGCTTTTGGGCCTGTCGGTTGATTGGTCGCGTGAATTTGCGACCTGCGATCCTGACTATTACGGCAAGCAGCAGGCCTGGTTCCTAGAACTGCTGGCCAAGGGCCTCGTCTATCGCAAGGAAGGCGTGGTCAATTGGGACCCGGTCGATATGACCGTTCTGGCCAATGAGCAGGTCATTGATGGCAAGGGTTGGCGCTCCGGCGCGACCGTAGAGAAGCGCAAACTGACCCAGTGGTTCTTGCGTATTACGGACTATGCTGACGCCCTGATCGAAGGCCTCGGCGGCCTTGACCGTTGGCCGGATAAGGTCCGCCTGATGCAGGAAAATTGGATCGGTCGGTCCAAGGGCCTGCGGCTTACCTTTGACTTTTCAGGCTCTGCTCCGACCGGCTTTGAAAGCGGGTTAGAGGTCTATACCACCCGGCCCGATACGCTCTATGGCGCGAGCTTCTTAGCCATCGCGCCAGATCATCCGTTGGCGGAGCAATTGGCGGCGGCGGACCCTAAGACAGCCAGTTTCGTCGCCGAATGTCGTCATGGCGGCACCTCTGCGGCTGACATTGAGGCGGCTGAAAAGAAGGGTCTCAATACCGGCCTTTCGGTCGTCCATCCCTTTGATTCGACAAAGACATTACCGGTTTGGATCGCCAATTTCGTGCTGATGGACTATGGCACAGGCGCAATCTTCGGCTGTCCGGCGCACGATCAACGCGACCTTGATTTCGCTCGCAAATATGATCTGCCGGTTCGATGTGTTGTTCTGCCAAATGGCGAGGATCCAGCCACCTTCGCCGTCGACAAGGAGGCCTATGTCGGCCCCGGCAAGATCTTCAATTCCGAGTTCCTGAACGGTCTCGAGATCGAGCCAGCAAAGGCAGCGGCTATTGACCGCATTGAAGCTCAGAACCAAGGCAAGGGCGCGACAGTCTACCGACTGCGCGACTGGGGCGTCTCTCGCCAGCGCTATTGGGGCTGCCCGATCCCGATCATCCATTGCGAGGCCTGCGGTCCCGTCTCGGTCCCTGCCGATCAGTTGCCGGTCGTGCTGCCTGACGATGTCGAATTTGATCGTCCCGGCAATCCGCTGCTGCGCCATCCGACCTGGCGGCACGTTGCCTGTCCGTCTTGCGGAGGCAAGGCCGAGCGCGAGACCGATACGCTCGATACTTTTGTGGACAGTTCTTGGTATTTTGCCCGATTTGCGGACCCCAAAGCGTCCGATCCAGTCAACCGGGCGGCGGCGGACTATTGGCTGCCGGTCGATCAGTATATTGGCGGCGTCGAGCATGCCGTGCTGCACCTACTCTATGCCCGCTTCATTACCCGGGCCCTCAAGGATACCGGCGCACTGGGCGTTGAGGAGCCCTTTGCCGGGCTCTTCACCCAAGGCATAGTCACGCATGAGACCTATCGCCTTGCCGACGGTAGTTGGGTCGAGCCGCAAGCGGTTGATATTGTCCATGAGGGCAATCAACGGATCGCGCGTTTAATCGAGGGCGGCGAAGCCGTGACCATCGGCGATATCGAAAAGATGTCGAAGTCCAAGAAGAATGTGGTCGCGCCCGAAGACATCTTTGACGCCTATGGTGTCGATGCGGCCCGGCTCTTCGTCATGTCTGACAGTCCGCCAGAGCGCGATGTCCAGTGGACCAATGGTGGGGTCGAGGGCGCTTGGCGCTTTGTCCACCGCGTTTGGAACGAGTTCGATAGTCAACCCGAAGGGCCAGCGCCCAATGTTGACTATAGTAGCGATCCCAAGTCGCTTGAGGTCATAAAGGCCGCGCATCGTCTGATCGGCAGCCTGACAGACAGTATTGAGGGCTTCCGCTTTAATGGCGGGATTGCTCGGCTCTATGAATTCTTGAATATTTTGAAGGGTCTACCGGTCGCGGGAGCATCTGACGCGGCGCTTGCGGCCCGGGCCGAGGCCCTGTCGATTCTGGCGCGGCTGGTCGCACCCTTCACGCCTCATCTGGCAGAAGAATGCTGGGCGCGTCTGGGCGGTGAAGGCTTGGTCGTGGATGCCCCATGGCCCGTCTGTGATCCGGCGCTCGCCGCCGAGGATCAACGGACCCTACCGGTTCAGATCAACGGCAAGCGTCGCGGTGAAGTCACCGTCGCCGCTGGTCTGGCCGAGGCCGAAGTCGAAAAAATAGCGCTGGCGGACAGCGACGTTGCACGCCACCTTGAGGGCCTGACGGTTCGCAAGGTCATTGTCGTCAAAGACCGGATCGTCAATATCGTCGCCAACTGAACGACCGCTGCGAACCATCGAGGCTAGGGGATCACTTGGAACATCGGATCGTCACATCAGGGCTCAGGTGCTGGCTAGGACAGGCAGCGGCCCTGATGGTCTGCGCCAGTCTGGCGGCCTGCGGCTTTACGCCCCTCTATGCCGCTCCGGGTGTGGCACCAGGGCTGTCGGCGATTGCTACGGATGTTGCACACGGCCGGGCCGCCTATCTGCTGCGTGAAGATCTCGACGACGCCTTTGGTCGCGACGCCGCCATACCCGCGGCCTATCGGCTTAACATCGTGGTCGAAGAAAAGCGTCTGCCGCGCGGGCTTCGGGTCGACAATGTTGCCAACCGCTATGAGCTTCAGCTTAAGGTCACCTACACCCTCACCGACGCGCAAACCCGGGCCGTCTTGACCAAGGGGCTGGTCCCGATTGCGGTCACCTACGACTCTGCTGATGCGCCCTATGGTGGAATCTCGGCCCAGCAGGACGGCCAAAAGCGCGCAGCGTCAGAGGCCGCTCAGCAGATCAGGCTAGAGATCGCGCGCTACTTCGTCAGCAAAAAGGCCCCTTAAACCCATGATTTTGGCCAAAAAGCCCGATATTGATCGGTTTTTG
>CALFYB010000352.1 GCA_937952995.1 uncultured Caulobacteraceae bacterium | reverse complement strand
ACTTTAGGGCGCAGGGCGGGTTTGGCGCTGGCAGGCTTGGCTGCTGCGGGTTTGACCGGCGGCGGGGGCGAGGCATAGCCCTGTTGGATCACAAGGCCCTCGATGGCAAAGGCGCTGGCCTCGTCCGCCATGCCTGCCCGCTGGAGAGCCCGAACGATACTGAGACGATCCGCGACGTTAGGCCCGTTCGCGCCAGCATTCTGGGCAATGGCCAGCACAGCCAGAACCGTCTCGCCCTTCAATCCCGCATCGGCGGCCATATCGAGGGCCATCAGACGGCTGGTCGCGGCCTCATGTTTGGGAAGGGCGAACTGAGCCAGACGGGTTCGGATCGGGGCGGGGAGGGGTTCGGATAGGGCAGCGGTCAAGGCGGCTGCACTTTGCCGACGCAGGCGCACCGGATCAGAGGCTGATGATAGTCCGGCATCTACGAGGCTCGCGATGACCGCTGCCTGTCCGGGCGCGCTGGGCGGTGTAGCGGCAGCCAACAAGGCATCGAGGGTCAGAACCTGCTCGTTCACCAGATCTGCCGGGAGGGCCTGGCGAAGGCGGCGCGCAGAGACCGGATCACCGGCCAGAACGGCTGCGGTCGCCAAAAGGACCGGGTCAGCGGATGGTACCTGCGCCTCGACGAGCGAGGCGATCAGCGGACGGCTAAGGCGCGACAGGGCGACAAGGTCCTCCAGAGAGCGCGAGCGCTTGAGCAAACCCACCACCACCTGATCGCGCTGGGTTAGGTCTAGGGTCTCGCGGCCAATCGCCAAGAGCCGCGCTTCGGTCGCTGCCCCCGGGATGGCGAGCAAGGCGGGGACATTGATGGGCGGCGGAGCGGCCAGATCGCTTTCACTGGCAGCATTGGGCGCAGGTGCCGGTTGCGCGGTGGCCGTGTCATAGACCGCACTGACATTGGCCCCCATCCGAACGGCGCGTCCAGCGGCAGCCATGCGAAGGGCTGGGTCGGCGGCCTCATCTCGCGAGATGGCGACCACCATCGCCGCTGGCGCTTGGGCCATGGCGGCCGTGAAGTCCAGCTTCAGGGCGCGTGATAGGGCCATGTCCAGACCGCTGCGCAAGGAGGCTGGGCCGGTCATCGGCGTTCCGGCCATCGCTGCGGCCATCATCTTGGAAAAATCAGCATCCTCTGCAGAGGGCGCCAACAGATCGAGCGTCAGTTGTGCGGCAGCGGCTTCACCTCCCACCATCAAGCAAAAGGCGCGCAGTTTCAGCCAATAGGGGGCGTCTCGTTCAGAGCCCAAGGCCTGGCCGATCTGGCAGGCCTTTTCAGGATGGCCAAGGATCAGGGCCGCTTCTGCTGAAACCTTTGCGAGGGCAGGGGTCTGGGCCACGCCTGATGTCCGCTCGAGCATGGCCTCAACACCGGCTGCATCACCCAGCGCAAGCAACGCGCCAGCGCGGGCGGCGGCAAGGTCATAGTCGGATGACGCCCCATCTGGGGCCTGCGCGCCGGTGGAAAGGACCCGCCGCGCCAAGGCTGCCGCCGCGGGCGACAGGGGCTTCTTGCCAATCTGAGGCAGGATTTCGCGGGCCATATCGGCGGCGCTACCCTTCCACAGGTCCGCGCTCAAACCCGTATTGCGGGCACCGGGAGAGAAGATGTCTGGCGCTGACAGGGCGGTGACTTGAACTGCGGCACCGACCGGCCTTGTCGGTGCGGGCTCTGCTGGCTCTAGCAGGATGGGCGCGTCAGCGACGGGTTCCGTGGGCTTTTCGGCTGGCTTTTCCGTTGCTTGCGTCTGTGTCAGCAAGGGCTGCGTCGCTGCGGCGGGCTCGGCAACAGGCTGCGCTTGCGCGCTCGCTAGGGCCATCATTGAAAGCACTAGGGCCAAACCGGAGGTTCGCATCATCAGGCTCACTGTCTGCTCTCCAAATCACCGCGCGTCGGAGTATGCCATGAAAGGGGCGCGATCAGGCAAGTCTCGCCTGAGTATAATGGCGATCCCATGTCCCTTCCCTTGGCGCGGTGGGGATTTGTCGTGTAATGTGGGGTTTCTATGGAAAAGATCCTGACCTCGGCGGACCCTTACCCGGTCGCCTGCATCCTCGGCGGCGGTGGACTGTGAGCAGTCCCCTGGGCCCATTGACTCGCACCATTGCCCTAGTCGGCCTGATGGGGGCTGGAAAATCCAGCGTCGGACGGCGGCTGGCGGTCGCCTTGGGCGTGCCCTTTCGCGACTCTGATGATGAGGTCGAGCGGGCTGCGGGACGCACCGTTTCCGACATCTTTGCGTCGATGGGCGAACCGGCCTTCCGTGAAGGCGAGCGCCGGGTGATCGCAAGGCTGCTGGATGAGCCACCCCATATCTTGGCCACCGGCGGCGGGGCCTTCATCAATGCCGAGACCCGGCAATTGATCAAGGACAAGGCCCTGTCGGTCTGGCTTAAGGCCGATATCGATCTTTTGGCGCGCCGCGTCGGTCGCAAGGATACAAGGCCGCTTTTGCGCGACAAGGACCCTCGCGAAGTCTTGGAGGCCTTGGCCAAGGTGCGACATCCCATCTATGCCGAGGCCGACATCACGGTCAAAACTGGCGATACGCCCCATAGTGCCGCTGTAGACGAGATCTTGGCAGCCTTGACGACATGGCAGGAAACCCATCCCCTATGACGGTTGTAACGGTCCCTGTGGGCCTTGGCGCGCGTGCCTATAATGTCTTGGTCGGTCCTGGCCTGTTGGATCAGGCCGGAGCGCAGATCCTGCCCTTCTTGAAGTCCCGGCGTGTGGCGGTGGTCGCCGATGCGTCGGTTCATTTCCTTCATGGCGAGCGGCTGGCAGCCTCTTTTGCTAATGCGGGCATCAAGGCCGATGTGATCACGGTGCCTTCGGGCGAGGCGTCGAAGAGCTTTGAGCAGCTAGCGGTCTTGTCGGATCAACTTCTCGCGCTGGAGCTGGATCGCGGCGACCTGATCGTGGCCTTTGGCGGCGGTGTGATCGGCGATTTGGCCGGCTTTGCAGCGGCGATCTATAAGCGCGGCATTGATTTCGTTCAAATCCCAACCACGCTCTTAGCGCAGGTCGACTCCTCCGTGGGCGGCAAGACGGCCATCGATACCCCGCGCGGCAAGAACCTGATCGGGGCGTTCCATCAGCCGCGTCTGGTGCTGGCCGACCTGACGGTTCTGGACAGTCTCAGCGACCGCGAGATGCGGGCAGGCTTTGCTGAGGTCCTCAAATACGGCCTGCTGGGGGATGCGTCCTTCTTCGAGTGGCTTGAGGTCCATACGCCCGCCGTGCTGGCCCGCGAAGAGGCAGCCTTGGCCGAAGCGGTCGCGCGCTGTGTGGCCATGAAGGCGGAGATCGTGGCCGAGGATGAGAAAGAGGCCGGACGCCGTGCCTTGCTCAATCTGGGCCATACGTTCGGCCATGCCCTAGAGGCTGAGATCGGCTTTGATGGGGAATTGCTGCATGGGGAGGCGGTGGCCATTGGCTGTGCCCAAGCCTTCCGCTTTTCGGTCTCGCAAGGCCTGTGCTCCGGTCAGGATGCCGAGCGGGCCAGCCGCGCCATAGCGGCCAGTGGACTACCGACCGACATTGCCGACCTGCCCGGCATGCCGTTCAAGGCTGACCGGCTGGTCAGCCATATGGCGCAAGACAAGAAGGCCGAGGGCGGGCGCTTGACCTTCATCCTCGCCCGCGCCATCGGCGATGCCTTCACGGCCAAGGACGTCAGTTCCACGGCCATCCATGACTTCTTATTGACCGAAGGGGCTATCCCATGACCGCGGCGATTATCGCCATTGTTCCGATCATTCTGTGCCTGCTGGGCCTATCGGCCATCTTCTCAGCGGCGGAGACCTCTCTGACCGGGGCCAGCCGTGGCCGGATGCACCAGCTTGAGCGCGAAGGCGACCGGGCGGCGGGGCGGGTCAATAAGCTGATCTCTGACCAAGAGACCATGATTGGCTCGGTGCTGCTGGGCAATAATCTGATCAACATCCTAGCCTCAGCCTTGGCCACAGAAGTTCTGACCAAGTCTATCCCCGGAGCTTGGGGCGTGGTCGTGGCCACAGGCGTCATGACCGTGCTGGTTCTGGTGTTCGCGGAGGTTCTGCCCAAGACCCTCGCCATCAGCCGTCCCGATGATGTCGCGCGCACCCTTTCGGGGCCAACCCTTGTGGTGGTCAAGCTGTTCGGTCCGGTGGTCTTTGCCGTGCAGTTCTTTGTGCGTCAGACCTTGAAGCTTTTTGGCATTAATATCGACATGACGGTCGACGTTCTGGCGGCTCATGAGGAGATCCGAGGCGCGGTGGAATATCACCATTCCGAAGGTCTGGTCGAAGAGCGTGACCGGCGGATGCTGGGCGGGGTGCTGGACCTATCGGACATGGACGTGTCCGAAATCATGGTCCACCGCAAGAACATCGCCATGCTCGATATCGAACTGACCCCGCGCGAACTGGTGGCCGAGGCGCTCGAAGCGACCAACACCCGCATGCCAGTCTATCGCGATGATCCGGAAAATATCGTCGGGGTCTTGCACGCCAAGGACCTCTTGCGCGCGCTGGCCGCCGCCGAGGGCAAGGTGGATGAAATCGACATTGCCGCCATCATCCGCGAGCCGTGGTTCATCCCAGACACGACCAACCTCAAAGACCAGCTCAACGCTTTCCTAAAGCGCCGCAGTCACTTTGCCCTCGTGGTCGACGAGTATGGTGCCCTCCAAGGTCTGGTGACCCTCGAAGACA
>CALFYB010000351.1 GCA_937952995.1 uncultured Caulobacteraceae bacterium | reverse complement strand
TATGGCACTGGTCAGTTTGCCCAGCCCTATTTCATTCGCAATTTCGGCCTCAGCTATGTGCAGGTTGGCCTGATCTTCGGTCTGGTCGGAGGCCTGGCTTCCGGCGCAGGTACGTTGATCGGCGGCTTCTTGACCGACTGGATCGGAAAGAAGGACGGTAAGTGGTACGCCTTGGTCCCGGCCATCGGTCTGGCCATCGCCACACCGCTCTATCTGGCGGTCTATTCCAACCCCTCTTGGATGGTCGCAGCAGGGCTGCTGATGCTTCCCGGCATCTTCCACTACACCTATCTGGGCCCGACCTTCGGGGTCATGCACAATATGGTCGAGCCGCGCATGAGGGCGACGGCAACAGCTTTGCTGTTCTTCGTTCTCAACCTGATCGCCCTAGGCGCAGGTCCTCCCTTTACGGGCTGGGTGATCGACCTGTTTGTCCAGAACACCTTTGCGGCCAACGATCTGGGCACCTTCATTGCCACCTGCCCCGGTGGCAAGGCCATTGTCGGAGCCCCGGCTGAGGTGGGCGCAGCCTGCCACGCTGCCGGTGCCCTTGGGACGCGCTACGGTATTTTGGCAGTGACGCTGATCTATGCTTGGGCCGCCCTGCACTATCTGCTGGGGTCTCGAACCCTCGGTGCAGACCTTAAGCGGGCTGCTGCAGGCCACTAACATAAGGGGCGCGGACTTTCGGGTTCGCGCCCTTTTTCTGATCTGATCGGACTGAACGGGCACCTTTAAGATCATGCGAGGTCTTGACATGGGGGGCCTGCGGCTCGCATCCAACGGGCAACACCCGCCCGCACAGGCCAGATCGGACCCTCGACCATGATCCCTCGCTATTCCCGCGCTGAATGCGCAGACATCTGGTCGCCGCAGACCAAGTACAGCATCTGGTTCGAGATCGAGGCCCACGCCGCCGACGCCATGGCTGAACTGGGTGTCATCCCCAAGCTTTCGGCGCAGATCATCTGGGAAAAGGGTCGCAATGCGATCTGGGATGCCGACCGCATCGACGAGATCGAGCGGGTCGTAAAGCACGACGTCATCGCCTTCCTGACCCACGTGTCTGAGATCGTCGGGCCTGAGGCGCGCTTCCTGCATCAAGGCATGACCTCGTCAGACGTGCTGGACACCTGCTTCTCGGTGCAGCTAGGCCGCGCCGCCGATCTGCTGATCGAGGATGTCGATCTGGTGCTCGCCGCCCTCAAGCGCCGCGCCATGGAGCACAAGCTGACCCCAACCGTGGGCCGCAGCCACGGCATCCACGCCGAGCCGACCACCTTTGGCCTGAAGCTTGCAGGTCACTATGCCGAGTTCCAGCGTGCCAAGGAGCGCTTGGCGATGGCCAAGTTCGAAATTTCCACCTGCTCGATCTCGGGAGCTGTCGGCACCTTTGCCAATGTCGATCCCCGCGTCGAAGCCCATGTGGCCGAGAAGATGGGCCTGACCATTGAGCCCGTGGCCACGCAGGTCATCCCCCGCGACCGTCACGCCGCCTATTTCGCCGCGCTGGCCGTTGTGGCCTCTTCGGTCGAGCGTCTGGCCGTGGAGATTCGCCATCTTCAGCGCACCGAAGTGCTCGAAGCCGAAGAGCCGTTTGATCCCGGTCAAAAGGGCTCGTCGGCCATGCCGCACAAGCGCAACCCGATCTTGACCGAGAACCTGACCGGTCTGGCCCGTCTGGTTCGCTCCGCCGTGGTTCCGGCCATGGAGAATGTCGCCCTCTGGCACGAGCGCGATATCAGCCACTCGTCCGTCGAGCGCGGTATTGCGCCAGACGCCACCATCCACCTCGATTTCGCCCTGCGCCGTTTGGCCGGCGTCATGGAGCGCTTGGTGATCTATCCGGAGAATATGGAAAAGAACCTCGACCGCCTCGGCGGCTTGGTCCATTCGCAGCGCGTCATGCTGGCCCTCACGCAAAAGGGTATCGCCCGCGAGACCGCCTATGCCGCTGTCCAAGGCGCGGCCATGAAGGTCTGGCGCGGTGAGGCACGGTTCCTTGATCTGCTCAAGGCCGACCCCGACGTGCGCCCGCACCTGACCGACGCCGAACTCGAAGAGCTGTTCGACCTTGGCTATCACTTCAAGCATGTCGACACGATCTTCAACCGCGTGTTCGGGCAGGGCTGACATGGCGGCCCTGTCGCTGAGGCTCAATCCGGCGCTGAAGGCCCGCGACTATCGCGAAGCCTTCCGCCGCGATGGTTTCGTGCAGGTGCCAAATATTTTCGAGCCAGACCTCGCCCAAGGTCTGGCTGAGATGCTCGAACGTAGCATGCCATGGGATCTGGCGCTCTCGACGGCGGATAATGGCTATGAGGTGCTCACTCGTGCCCAACTCAGCGCCTTGGGGTCCGAAGCGGTAGGCAGCCGTCTGCAGGCGGTCAGCGAGCGAGCCTCCAAGGGCTTTGGCTTTGTCTATCTCGCCTATCCGATGATCAGCGCGGTCCTTGAGGGGCGCGATCCCGGCCACCCGATCCACGCCTTGACCCACTGGATCAACAGCCGGGAGTTTCTAGATTTTGGTCAAGAGATCATCGAAGCCGAGGATGTGATCAAGGCCGATGCGCAGGCCACACTCTACCGGCCTGGCGACTTTCTAACCCTGCATGATGATGACAAGCCCGGTGCCGACCGACGCGCGGCCTACACTATCGGCTTCACACGCCAATGGCGCTCCGACTGGGGCGGCCAGCTTCTGTTTCACGAGAAGGACGGCAGCATTCGGCGCGGCCATCTGCCCAACTTCAATAGTTTGAACCTGTTTAAAGTCCCGCAGGACCACTCTGTGGCCCCGGTAGCGCCCTATGCGACAGCGCCAAGACTGTCGGTCGTAGGCTGGCTTCGCGGCGGCGCATAGGCACCGCCGGTTCACCGTTAGGGCAGATTACTCGCCCTTGATCTGCTCGCGCGCGACGGCCATGAGCTCGTCCATCTTGCGACGCACTTCACCTTCGCTCGTCGAAAGGCCCGAGCCGGTCAGGTCGGTCATGATCTTGCGCAGGACATCTTCCTCGCCGGGCTGCTCGAAATCTGCCTTCACAACAGCCTTGGCATAGTCATCGGCGCTTTCGAGGCCCATTAGGCCCGCAGCCCAAAGGCCCAGCAGCTTGTTGCGGCGTGCGATGGCCTTGAACTCTTGGTCCTGATCGTGAGCGAACTTATTTTCAAAGCCCTCTTCGCGCTTGTCGAACGTGGTCATGGTCACCCCAATTGAATTGCTGGCGCGTGAATAACGCGGGCGCGTAAGGACCGCAATGATCAACCGGGCAAATACCCCCAGGAATATTGCCGCAGACGCCCACTGTTTGCGCCTAACGTCGCGATCCGTTAGGGTAGGACACCTAGATGGGGTGCGAAAGGCCGAGTCGGACACGCGCGCGAACAGGTAACCGCGCGCTTTTCTTTTAGTCCTGCTAGCACCGTCTCCTCGAAAGTAGACCCAACCGATGACTCGCCGCAAAAAGATCTACGAAGGCAAGGCCAAGATCCTCTATGAGGGACCCGAGCCCGGCACCTTGATCCAATATTTCAAGGACGATGCTAGCGCCTTCAATGATCAGAAAAAGGCGGTTCTCGAGGGTAAGGGCGTCATCAACAATCGCATCAGCGAATATGTGATGACCAAGCTCAACATCATCGGCATTCATAATCACCTGATCAAGCGCATGAACCTGCGCGAGCAATTGATCCGTGAAGTCGAGATGATCCCGCTCAAGGTGGTCTGCCGCAACATCGCGGCAGGCTCGTTGGCCACGCGGTTTGGCTTACCTGAAGGCCAGGTCCTGCCCCGCTCGATCCTTGAGTTTCACTATAAGGATGACAAGCTAAACAGCCCGCTGGTCACCGAAGAGCACATCACCGCGTTCAATTGGGCCACCACCCAAGAGATCGACGACATGATGGCCATGACCCTGCGCATCAATGATTTCCTCAGCGGCCTGTTCAGCGCCGTGAACATCACGCTCGTCGATTTCAAGATCGAATATGGCCGGATTTTTGAGAACGATTTCGCCCGCATTATCCTTGCTGATGAGATCAGCCCCGATAGCTGCCGCCTCTGGGACAGCACCACCAATGAAAAGCTCGACAAGGATCGGTTCCGCCGAGACATGGGCAGTGTCATTGAAAGCTACACAGAGGTTGCTAGGCGGCTCGGCATCATGCAGGAAATGCCCACAGTGATTCAGGGAGGCAAAGTCTGATGAAAGCCAAGGTCCACGTCTTCCTCAAGCCGGGCGTTCTCGACGTCCAGGGCAAGGCCATTGAGGGCGCTGTCCATACGCTCGGCTTCGGCGGCGTCAGTGACGTTCGCGTTGGCCGTATGATCGAGTTCGACATTGCCGGGACCGACCGCGCCGCCGTTGAGGCCGAGGTCAAGACCCTGTGCGACCGTCTGCTCGCCAATACCGTGATCGAGAGCTACCGGGTGGAACTGATCTAACATGAAATCCGCTGTCATTGTCTTTCCGGGCTCCAACTGCGACCGTGACATGGCGGTAGCAATCGAGCAGATCACCGGCGGCACGGTCCACCGCGTGTGGCACGGCGATGCCGAGTTGCCCGAAAGCCTCGATTTCATCGCCCTGCCCGGCGGCTTTTCCTATGGCGATTACCTGCGCAGCGGGGCCATGGCCGCCAAGAGCCCGATCATGCAGGGCGTGATCGCTGCTGCCAGCAAGGGCGTGCCAGTGCTGGG
>CALFYB010000350.1 GCA_937952995.1 uncultured Caulobacteraceae bacterium | reverse complement strand
GATCTTCATCTTGGGCATGCCCCGCGCGGGATCGACCCTGATCGAGCAGATCTTGGCCAGCCATTCGCAGGTCGAAGGAACAATGGAATTGCCGGATATTCCCGCGCTGGCCACCCGCACGGGCGAAGGCCCTCAGCGTTATCCCGCCGTTCTGAACGACCTAGCCCCCGATGCGCTCAAGGCCCTCGGTGAAGACTATCTGCAAAGGACCCGCATCCAGCGAAAGCAAGGCCGAGCGTTCTTTATCGATAAGCTGCCCAACAACTGGCTCTATACGGGGTTCATTCACCTGATCTTGCCCCGCGCCAAGATCATCGATGCACGCCGTGATCCGATGGACTGCTGCTTTTCCAACTTCCGCCAGCATTTCGCGCGGGGACAGAGCTTCTCCTACAGCCTGGAGGATATGGGCCGGTACTATGGCGACTATGTGCGGCTGATGCGCCACATCGACCAGACCTTGCCCGGACGGGTTCACCGGGTCATCCACGAGGACCTGCTGGACGAACCCGAAACCCAGATCCGTGCCCTTTTGGACCATCTGGGCCTGCCCTTCGAAGAGGCCTGCCTGCAGTTTCATGAGACCAAGCGCGCTGTGCGGACCGCGAGCAGCGAACAGGTCCGCCGCCCGATCAACCGCGACGGCGTGGGTCAATGGCGACCCTATGAGGCCCACCTCGGCCCCCTGCGCGAGGCCCTCGGCGATATTGCCGAAAGCTGGCGGCGCTAGGGCATAAAGCCCGCAGGACATGACTAATTTACAACAATTATGCGTTAAATCATGACGAAAACGTCACAAGCCCATTTGCGCCTTGCACAGGCGGGGTCTTTTTAGCGACGATGAAGGTTAGTGTTTAAGGGGGCCTCCAATGAATTCCAATCGTCTTAGTCCTATGACCCGTGCCGGTTTTGCCGTGCTGATGGCGTCCACCATGCTGACCTCAGCCGGTGCAGCCTTCGCGCAAGAGGCCGCCAGCAATGTGGACGAGGTGATCGTCACCGCGCAAAAGCGTAGTGAAAATCTGCAGACGGTGCCGATCAGCATTCAGGCTCTGGGCACCCAGAAGCTCGAACAGCTGAACATCGCCAATTTCAATGACTATACGAAGATGCTGCCCAGCGTCTCGTTCCAGACCGGCCAGCCCGGCACCTCGCAGGTCTATTTCCGCGGCGTGGCCAGCGGCGGTGACGGCAACCACTCCGGTTCGCTGCCCAGCGTCGGCGTCTATCTGGACGAACAACCCGTTACCACCATCGACGGCGCACTGGATGTGCACGTCTATGACGTCGCCCGGATTGAGGCCCTCGCTGGTCCTCAAGGCACGCTCTATGGTGCATCGTCGCAAGCCGGCACCATTCGGATCATCACCAACAAGCCTGACCACAAGGGCACCTATGGTGCGGTCGATGCCGAGCTGAACCGCGTCAAGAACGGCGGCTTCGGTCACAAGATTGAAGGCTTCGTCAATCTGCCCATCAACGACAAGGTCGCAACCCGTCTGGTCGGCTTCTATCAGCACGATGCGGGCTATATCGACAATGTCCCAGGCACCCGCAAGTTCCTTCCCCAGCCCGGTGGCCTGAGCGTCAGCAACTCCAAGTACGTCAAGAAGAACTATAACGACGTTGACGTCTATGGCGGCCGCGCAGCCCTAAAGGTTGACCTCGACAGCAACTGGACCGCGACGGCGACCGTTTTCGCGCAAGACCAAAAGAACAACGGCACCTTCGGCTCTGACCCGAGCGTTGGCGATCTGCAGGTTCAGCACTTCGGCGCTGAAAACCGTCATGACCGCTTCGTTCAGGGCGCTTTGACCATCGAAGGCAAGATCGGCAACTGGGACACCACCTATGCCGGTGCCTATATGAAGCGCAAGATCGACGCCAACAGCGACTACACCGACTACGCCGAAGCCTATGACGCCCTCTATGCCGATTACGGCGGGATCGCGGGCTACCTCTATGTGACGGACAATGCAGGCCATCCGGTTCTGCCAAGCCAGCACATTGTTGGTAAGGACGACTTCTCCAAGGAAAGCCACGAGTTCCGGATTTCCTCGCCGCAGGAAAAGACCCTTCGCGTCGTCGGCGGTGCCTTCTATCAAAAGCAGGAACACCTGATCCATCAGGACTATCAGGTCGCCGGTCTCGGCTCGGCCATGTCCGTCAATGGCTTCCCCGGCACCATCTGGCTGACCCAGCAAAACCGCGTCGACAAGGACTATGCGGTGTTCGGTGAAGTCAGCTACGACATCTTGCCAAGCCTGACCGTTACGGGCGGTCTGCGGTCCTACAAGTATGATAACTCGCTGATCGGCTTCTTCGGCTTTGGCCGCAATCCCGCTGGCCCGCCCTACAATGGCGCAGGCAGCTCCCGCACCGGCGTGGCGGGCTGCTATACCAGCACCGGCCAAATCGTCCGCGATCGTGGAACCGGCACGCTGTTGCCAGCCGCCGTCTCCGGCTCGCCCTGTACCAACCTCGGCACCTTCATCAACGGCCACATCGAGCCAAAGCGGGTTAAGGACAATGGCACAATCCATCGTCTGAACCTGACCTGGAAGCCTTCCGAAGATGAGATGGTCTATGCAACCTGGTCCAAGGGTTTCCGTCCCGGGGGTATTAACCGTCGTTCGACCGTCGCCCCCTATCAGGCCGACTTCCTGACCAATGCTGAGCTGGGCTTCAAGACCAGCTGGATGGATCGTAAGCTCAAGCTGAACGGCGCGGTCTATCTGCAAGATTGGAAGGAATTCCAGTTCGCGTTCCTCGGTCAAAACAGCTTCACCGAAATCCACAATGGTCCTGATGCGCGCATCAAGGGTCTGGAACTGGATGCCTCGTTCCGCGTCACCGATCGCCTGACACTGTCTGGCAGCGGGGCCTATACCGACGCCTCCACCCAGAAGAACCTCTGTAAGATCGATGACCCGACCTACAGCTGCTCGGGCGCTGGCAATTCGATTTCGGCCAAGAAGGGCACGCGACTGCCCGTCACGCCGAAACTGAAGGCCAATATGATGGCCCGCTATGTCTATCCTCTGATGAATGGCGACGCCCACTTCCAAGCGGTCGTGGTCAATCAAGGATCGGCCTCTTCGGACATCCGCTCACGCGAAGCGGCGCTGCTCGGTGACATCAAGGGCTACACCACAGTCGACGTGTCCTACGGTATTGATTGGGCGCACTTCTCGGCTGAGGTCTATATCGACAACCTGCTGGATCAACGGGCTGAGCTGTCGCGCTATGTCCAGTGCGGCCAGTGTTACTCACGCAACTACATTGTCACCAACACGCCCCAGACCTTCGGTCTGCGTGGTGGCTACAAGTTCTAAACCAACAGACTGAAAATTGAGGGCGGGGGTCTGAAACAGGGCCCCCGCCCTTTTTCTTTGCGCGGACAATTCGTCCTCTAGGCCATTTCATCCGACCGCAAGGTCTGTAAAATAGCCGTGAGGCCTTGGAATCGGGGCGCTGAGAGACGTTCAGGAATTTGATATGACCGAACAGGCCGCCGCTGTACCCGCCGAACTTTTGACCCTGCGCAACAGCATCGACAATATTGATGCGGCGCTGATCCATATGTTGTCGGAGCGGTTCAAATGCACCCAGCGCGTCGGTAAGCTTAAGGCCGAACTGAACCTGCCGAGCGCTGATCCCAAGCGCGAGGTGGAACAGGTCCAACGGCTTCGCGCCCTGGCCGAAAGCGCCAATCTCGACCCCGATTTTGCGGAAAAATTCCTCGCCTTCGTGATCAAAGAAGTCATCCGCCATCACGATCAATTCAAGGCGGGTTGACCCCCCCTACCCCGGCTACGCCGGTACTTCCCCCAGAGGGGGAAGAATTAGAACGCCAAGATCTTCCCCTTCTGGGGGAAGTGGCGCGAAGCGCCGAAGGGGGCCTTGTTACCCCCCCACACCCGAGTTCCCCGCGAAGGCGGGGATCCAGACCCTTACCCACAGACTGAAAACAGCCCTCTAACTTCATGCAGAGCGTGAGAGGTCCGTGGATGAACACCCCCCCTCTCCCAACCCTCTCCCCCTCAAGGGGGGAAAGGGCTTTATCGTTCTTCGCCCTCTCCCTGTGGGAGAGGGTTGGGTGAGGGCCTTGTTTTCTTCTTTAAG
>CALFYB010000349.1 GCA_937952995.1 uncultured Caulobacteraceae bacterium | reverse complement strand
CTTTCAGCGAGCAGGACCCGGCTATCGCCCCGGCCTCACTCTATGCTGCCACCAAGCGGTCTTGCGAGCTGATGAGCGCGTCCTACGCCCACCTCTATGACATGCCGCAGTCGGGCCTGCGGTTCTTTACGGTCTATGGTCCATGGGGGCGGCCGGATATGGCCTATTACAGCTTCACCCGTGAGATCATGGCAGGACGGCCGATTACCGTCTTTGGCCAGGGCCAGATGGCCCGCGACTTCACCTATGTCGATGACATTGTCGACGGCATCCTTGGCCTGATCCCCTGCCCGCCGCCGGGCAAGGGGGCAGAGCGCCATCAGGTCTACAATATCGGCGATAGCCAGCCGGTCGGCCTGTTGAAGATGATCGAAATTCTCGAACAGGCCATCGGCATTCCAGCCAAGAAGATCTTCACCGACATGCAGGCCGGGGACGTGACCGCGACCTATGCCGACATTTCCAAGATCGCAGCGGTGACGGGCTATCAACCGACCACGTCGCTCGAGGTGGGCCTGCCGCGCTTTATCGACTGGTATCGACGCTACACGCCCCAGACCTAGGCCCAGACCTAGGTCACGCCCTAGGCAATCCGCGCCGAGTCAGAACCGCCCCCCGGCAAGATCGGCTGGCCAAAGCGTGGGCGTCAAAACCTTAACATGAAATATTATTCAATAATTACAGGATATTGTGAGGGCGTCAGCCAGAGCCATTACTGGCTCTGATCTTGCTGCGGCAATGGGATCGACAGGTCCTTGCCGGAGCCCTTCATGGCCCTCACCTACCCCATCCGCCCCGTGGCCCCGCCCATCAGCCGCTTTGTTCCGCGCCTATTTGATGTGCTGGTCGCGACCTTGATCTTTACGGTCCTGACCTAGGCCTCTAGTCCTCGGCCACCGAACCGGGCAGGCGTGAACGGCTATTGAGCCACATGACCCCCAACAGATCGGACAGCGACGCCCAGAGCCTGCCAAGGTTGGTATATTTCGACGCCCCGGCCATGCGTGCGCGGTGACCCACCGGCTCGAACGCGACCTGATAGCCCTCACGGATCATCAGGGCGGGCAGATAGCGGTGGATGTGATCGAAATAGGGCAGGCGCAGAAAGGCCTCGCGGCGAAAGGCCTTCAGGCCGCAGCCCGTGTCAGCGGCTCCGTCCTTGAGCAGGCGCTTGCGCACACCATTGCCGACCTTTGACGCAAACTTCTTGGCCAGGCTGTCCTGTCTCTTGACCCGCTGCCCCCCGACCAAGGCCACCTGATCTGAGCTCGCCACGAGGCGCGCCGCCAGACGCGGTGCATCGGCAGGATCGTTCTGGCCATCACCGTCCATGGTCACCACAATCGGTGCACGGGCTGCCAAAATGCCTGTGCGCACCGAGCGGCTCTGACCGCTATTGCGCTGATGGGACAGGACCCGCAGGCTTGGCAGCTCCGCCTTCAGCGCGATTAGCTCGGCGCGGGTCGTGTCGGTGCTGGCATCGTCGACGAAAATCATCTCATAGGCCTGCCCGTCAAAGGCCGCCGCAATTTCTCGCGCCAGAGGGCCGACATTGCCGGTCTCGTTGAACACTGGCACCACGATGGAAACGTCAGGGGTCATGGGATCCTATCCAAATTCACTCCCCTCATAGACGGTTTCGCAGGCCAAGGGCAGAGGGGCGATGCAAGACCAAGACGGATGCAAATTTCAGCGCTATCTTGGCCAGATGATGAACTCCTTTCTGGATCGTTGGTCGAGCGGTGTGCGCGGCCCCCTGTTGGCGGCGCTGATCGCCATGATCGCTGGCTTGCCGGGCGTTTTCGCTCTGCCGCCGCTGGATCGCGATGAGTCGCGCTTCGCACAGGCCACCGCCCAGATGCTGGAGACCCGCGACTTCGTCAAAATCAACTATCAGGACCAGCCGCGCGACAAGAAGCCCGTCGGCATTCATTGGTTACAATCGGCCAGCGTCAGCCTCTTCTCCGGGGTTGAGGCCCGTCAGATCTGGGCCTATCGGATACCGTCCCTACTGGGGGCCATGCTGGCCGCCGCCGCCAGCGCGTGGGGCGCTGCCGCCTTCTTTGGCCCACGCGGGGGACTGATCGCGGGAGCCATCTTGGGCGCGACATTCCTTTTGTCGACCGAGGCCTCCATTGCCAAGACCGACGCAGTCCTTTGCGGGGCCACGACCCTCGCCATGGCCGCCTTGGGCCGCCTCTATGCCGCCTCTCGCGGTCTTGGCACCGAAGGCTGGCGCACACGGATCCTGTTTTGGCTGGGCCTATCAGTCGCGACCCTCGTCAAGGGTCCCGTCGGGCCGATGGTGGTGGCCCTCACCGGCCTGGCTCTATGGGCAATCGACCGCAAGGCCCCTTGGGCAAAGGATATGGGCTGGATCTGGGGCCTGGTGATCTTTGCCGCCATTGTTGGGCCATGGGCCATTGCCATTACCGTCGCCACCGACGGTGCCTTTTGGGGAGCGGCCATCGGCGGAGATCTTGCCCCCAAGCTGGCAGGTGGCCATGAGAGCCACGGTGCGCCGACAGGTCTTCACACCTTGCTCGCCCCGTTCTTGACCTTCCCATCCGGTTTCTTGCTGCCTGCAGCCCTGATCCTTGGCTGGACCCACCGCAAGGAACCGGGCGTTCGATTTGCCCTGTGCTGGCTGATCCCCTCATGGCTGGTGTTCGAGGCCATGCCGACCAAGCTGGTGCACTATACCCTGCCCACCTACGGGGCCTTGGCTTGGCTGATGGCCGCCGTGAGCCAACACCAGATCGGGCGGGTCGGTCGCTATGGCGGCGCGGTCCTGTCCGTTCTTTGCGCAGGAGTGTTCGCGACCGTGAGCATCATGGCCTTGGCGCGCTATGGCGGCCATGGCGATTTGACTGCGGCGGCACTAAGCGCAGCCCTGTTCGCGGCAGCCGGTCTTGCCGGAGCCGTACTCTTGGTTCGCCAAGCCCCGGTCGCAGCCTTGGCTGTGGCTGGCGCTCTC
>CALFYB010000348.1 GCA_937952995.1 uncultured Caulobacteraceae bacterium | reverse complement strand
GGTGTCGTCTCCGTCGCCGCCGTCTAGGCTGTCATTGCCAGCTCCGGCTGCGATGCCATCGTCACCGGCACCGCCGATCAAGGTATCGTCGAAGGCGCTGCCGCCAAGGAAGTCGTTGCCCGCGCCGCCACTGAGATAGGTCGCGCTGGCTCCAGCCTTGAGGACATCATTTCCCGAGCCACCGATCAGGCCCTCGATGGAGATAAGGGTGTCAGTGCCCAAGGCCGTCGTGATGGTGCCAGAGAAGTTGGAGAGGTCGATCTCGATGCCGCTGGTCAGGCCAGCGAATGAGGCCACGTCCAGCCCCGCGCCGCCATCGATCCGGTCATTGCCCGCGCCGCCTTCAAGGATGTTGTTGTCGCCATTGCCGATTAGGATGTCATTGCCCGACCCGCCAATCAGACCCTCGATCGAGATCAGGGTGTCATTGCCCGCGCTGCCCATCGACTGGACCGTGGTCAGGTTCAGATTGATGGTCAGGTTGGTGGTGACGTCGGCATAGGAGGCGATGTCTAGCCCCGCCCCGCCGTCTAGCCGGTCATTGCCTGCGCCGCCGACCAGGAGGTTGTTGCCGCTGTTGCCCGTGATCACATTGTCGAGGCTATTGCCAGTGCCGTTAATGGCATCTGAGCCGATCAGGGTTAGGTTTTCGAGGTTGGAGCCCAAGCTGTAGCTGATGCTAGCGCGCACCTCATCGGTGCCGCCCGCAGCCAGTTCGGTGACGATGTCCCCGACCGAATCGACTCCGTAAATGTCATCGCCTGCGCCACCCGTAAGCGTGTCATTCCCCAATCCTCCGTCGAGATAGTTCGCCCCCGCATCACCCTTGAGTACATCATTACCAGAGCCACCGATGATGCCTTCGATCGAGACCAAGGTGTCGGTGCCAAGGGACGTGGTGATCGTGCCCGTGAAGGCGGTCAGATCAATCGAGATGCTGCCTGTCGCGCCTTCAAAGGAGGCGATATCAACTCCGCTCCCCCCATCCAGATAGTCATTGCCGCCGCCGCCGACCAATAGGTCATTGCCGTCGCCGCCCAGCAGGCGATTATCCGCATTATTGCCGACCAAGATATTGGCATCAGCACTCCCGGTACCATTGATCGCCGCTGTCCCGGTGAGGAACAGATTTTCGACATTGGCTCCGAGGCTAAAACTAATGCTCGAATAGACGGTATCGGTTCCACCATTAGCCAGTTCAGTGACCGTATCGCCTGCAGAGTCGACGATATAGATGTCGTTTCCACCGCCGCCAGACATCGCATCCGCTCCGGCCCCACCATCAAGCCGGTTGGCCCCGTCATTGCCGATCAGAACGTTGTTGGCCGCATTCCCCGTCCCATCGATCGGTGCCGAACCCATCAGCGTTAGGTTCTCAAGATTGTCTCCGAGGCGATAGCTGATGCTGGAACGAACCGTGTCGGTGCCTTCATTGTCCAGCTCGGTGACACTGTCACCAACGGAGTCCACACCGTAAACATCGTCTCCGGCCCCTCCGACGAGGATGTCATCACCGGCTCCACCATCAAGAACATTCGCGCCAGCGGTCCCGGTCAGGACGTCGTTAAAGCTCGAACCCAAAAGGTTCTCGATACCGGTCAGCGTATCGAGCCCCGCTCCGCCGGTATTTTGCGCGGTTGTCAGAGCAAGGTTTACGGTGACAGCGCTGCTCGCCCCCGCATAGGAAGCTGTATCGGAGCCTGTGCCGCCGAAGAGGCTATCATCCCCGGGCCCACCCCACAGGGTATCGTTGCCCCCATTTCCGGTAAGGCGATTGTTCAGAGCGTTGCCGATCAGGTTATCATCGCCGCTCCCGCCGATGGCGTTCTCAATATCTGTATTGATCGCGATTGCGACATTACCAATGGCACCACCGACGTCTGAAAAGGCCCCCTGTTGCAGGTTGATATTTTGATCTGCGCCATATCTCGAAAAGTCGAACGTATCGATGCCACCCGCATCCCAAACGGCAAAGATGACCCATCTGACCGTCCCATCCGCGCTGGTGCAGGAAAACCAATCCCGGTCCGCTGTTGAGTTAAATCCGTAGGTCGTATCCCCTGTTCGGGTCGACATGTTGGCACCGTAAAGCAACTGCGCTGCAACAATATCGTCAATGAGAGGCGCGGCGGAAAACCCGACAACCGTAGCGCCTGTATTGCTGGCGCTGAAATAGCTCATGATTGTGTACTGCCGCGTGTCCTGAACATATTCGGCATCGGCAGCGTAGGTTATGGTGACATTTACGGCCGCGTTATAATCTCCAGGATGATTGAGACCGATGGTGTGACCGATCTCATGGGCCAGGACCATGCCTCCGTAACTCAAATAGCCGAGGGTGTTGCTGGCTGTGGCAAACTGGTTGACCCAAAGATCACCAGAATTCGACCCAACGTCGCGGTTGCCGGGAAAATAGCTATAGGCAGCACCGCCATCAGACTTGCCGCTATTATAGTTTGCGAACAGCATCGTCGCATTATCAGCATAAGCAACGTCACCGGTCGTGCCCGATCCAACGCGCGTGAAGACGATATTGGCGACATCCGACCAAGATTGGAGCGACGAAATGGTTTGGTTGATCTGGGCCTCTTCAAACCGGCTAAAGGACAAGGGCGTCGTGCCGGTAAAGCTACTGCGGAACGCATAGGTGACCCGCGTTATGCCGTCTGCATCAGCCATCCAATGGATATTGTCGCGCACGATCTGCGCACCGGCCTGTTGGTGCGTCAAAGAGGGTTTGACCGTCGTTAAACTGGCTCCACCATCGACCGTAATTGCGCCAAAATCGTTAGCGATAAAATCAGCGTCGGCCACTTGGTCGAGGACTTCCGTGCTAAGATGAGACACTTGCAAATTCTCCTTTAGCGCGAAATTCACTTTTTATAACAATAGACTGTAAGTCGATCACAAAAACCTTCAGGACTCAAGCGGGCCAGTGTCATGATTGCAGCTATTATAACAGCCATTGGGCTCATTGGCGCTTCCTTCGTGCCCACCCCAATTTCTCATCACAGACCGAGCCCAACCGCCATGCCAACGCAACCGTTCAAGGCCATTACACAAGAGCGCGATATGGGCGGCTACTGGCAAACCGAGCCGGGCATCACACCGGCCTGCCGCCTGATGCTCACCTTTCGTCCTGCCACCGTCGGCAAGGCCGAGGGCTGGGAAGTCGTTAGCCGTGAATGCCCTAATGGACCCCTTTCGAAGGCGGCCTTCTGGCTTATCGACCACGGCAAGGTTCAGTTCCTCAATGCTGAGGGTCACCCCATCGCACTCTACGGCCTGACCCAAGTTGACCGTATTGCCCCCACCAAAGCCGACAAAGGCCTCTACCCCATGATCCGGGGCTACATTAGCTAGTCACCCTAACAGCGCTAAGATCGCGGCAATCTTGGCATTTAGGCTGCCCTGAGATACCTCTATCCACAGAGTTTCTTGGGGGAACAGATGAAAATCGTCCGCATCATCGCCATGGCCTGCACAGCCTTGATCTTGACCAGCTGCAACCGGATTGGGGCCGTCGAGTGTAATAGCGCCGATGGGCAGGCCGTGATCAGCAGTCTTCTGTCCGACCAGATCACTCAGGCGACCCGATCCCAATTCGGTATAAACATCAACGAGCCCCCGACCAACGAGTCCAAGATCAAAGAGGCCGTCGGTCAGATCAAGATCCTGATCGAGGATATCCGTACGACCAAGAAAGACGAGGCCAGCAGCAAACGCAGCTGCGCCGCGACGGTCAAGCTGGTCCTGCCCCTCAACATGGTTACGGACGCCGATAAGCTTCACGCCACCCTTGGAATCCAGTCGATCGCCAGCCTGACCGAGGCCGTAGGGCTTCAGCGCTCGGCCGACAGCTATACCCATCAGCTGACCTATTCGGTCCAGCCGACCGACGATAAGAAAAAGGTCTATGGCGAGGTTGATGACTTTGGTTCCGTTGCCCATGCGCTTGGGACCATTATCTACGCCCACATCACCTTGCCGACGATCGAGGCCAGCCTGCAGAGCGAAGCCGCCGCAACCCAGGCCCAACAGGCCCTACTCGACCAACAGACCCAGGCCCAAAGCCAGGCCGATCTGGAACTGGCCACCGCCGAAAATAAGCTAGCCGTCCAAGCCTATAGCGAGGTCTGGAAATCCCTGCCCGACACGGTCCGCGCGCAAAATGTCGAACTGCAACGCGCCTGGGCCAAAAAGAAAACCGCCGACTGCAACATCAAGGCCGCCGAAACCTCCACCGACCCCCTCATCAAAGAAGCCGCCCGCCTACGGTGTGAGACGGAACAGACCAAGGAACGGGTCGAGGAACTGAAGGGGCTGTTGTAGCGCCGCAAACCTCCAGGGGGATCACATCAAGGGGTTTGGACCGCGCTGTCGATCGATCATGACCGCAGCCCCACCGGCCAAGATCAACCCAAGCAGCAGCATCGCCCACTGCGATAGCGTCGGGACGGGGGGCGGGGGGCTGGGAGGAGGGACCGAACCTATGAAATTTCCGAGAGAGGCTGGGGTGGTTCCCACTGCCACCAAGCCGGTCACAGTGTTGGTTGCGGTGTCAATCACCGAGACGTTGTTACTACCCGAGTTCAGAACGTAGGCCTTTAAGCCGTCAGGGCTCACGGAAACGCCAAAGGGGGCGGATCCTACCGCCACCGTAGCGGTGACGGTGTTGGTCGCGGTATTGATAACCGAGACGCTGCTGCTACCGGAGTTTGCAACATAGGCTATTGAGCCGCTAGGGTTGACAGACAATTCAACCGGATAGGCCCCTGCCGTAAGTGGCACTGTGGCGGTCAGGCTATTGGTTGCGGTGTCGATCACCGAGACGGAGTTGCTACTGTAGTCCACAACATAGACCTTTGAGCCGTCCGGACTCACAGACAGACCAATCGGATAGACCCCTACCGCCACCGTGCCAGTGACGGTATTGGTCGCGGTGTTGATCACCGAGACGCTGTCGCTACCTGTGTTCGCAACGTAGACCCTTAAGCCGTCAGGGCTCACGGCGACGCCTTGGGGTCTGTTTCCTACCGCCACAGTGGCGGTGACGGTGTTTGTCGCGGTGCTGATCACCGATATGTTGCCACCATTGTAGTTAGCAACGTAGGCCTTTAACCCGTCTCGGCTTACAGCCACGCCACGAGGTTCGAGCCCCACCAGCACTGTCGCGATGACGGTATTGGTCGCAGCGTTAATCACCGAAATATTGTTGCTACCGCTGTTCGCAACGTAAACACGCGAGGCGTCGGGACTAACGGAAACGCCAAAGGGGGCGGATCCTACCGCCACCGTGGCGGTGACGGTGTTGGTCGCGGTATTGATCACCGAGACATTGTCGCTACCGTTGTTCGGAACATAAGCGTTTTGCGCCAT
>CALFYB010000347.1 GCA_937952995.1 uncultured Caulobacteraceae bacterium | reverse complement strand
ATATCGTCGAACGACTTGCCCGCACCCGCCGCGATCAGACAGCAGGCATCATGCGCGGTCCACAGGCTCTCATCCTTGCCCAGATAGGCGGTAAAGGCCTTGCGGCCCCAGTCACAGGTGGTTGGCGAGACGATGGGCGCGAAGGCCGATACGCTCTTGAACAGATCAGGATATTTCAGCGCTAGGGTCAGGGCACCGTGTCCGCCCATCGAATGGCCGCTGACCCCGCGCCGCGCCGGATCGGTCGGGAAATTGGCATCGACCGCTGAGAGCAGGTCCTGCGTGATGTAGCTTTCCATCTGAAAGTGCGGAGCCCAAGGGGCCTCAGTCGCATTGATGTAGAACCCAGCACCTTGACCCAGATCATAGGCTGCGTCATCGGCCACGCCCTCGCCGCGCGGGCTGGTATCGGGGGCAACAATGATCATCTTGTGGGCGCTGGCGGCCCGGTAGGCCCCGGCCTTGGCGGTGAAATTCTCTTCGGTGCAGGTCAGGCCCGACAGCCAGATCAGGCTGGGGAACGGACCCTCGCCCTCTGGCACAAAGATCGAAAACCGCATGGGCGTTGTGGTCGCGGCTGACGCATGACGCACATAGGTCAGGGTGCCGCCGTGGACCCGGTGACTGCCCAGAATTTCGATCTCACTCATCGTCTTTTCCTTGCTTGGGATTGGCGCGCTGCGCCTTGTCTTCAAAGGCCTTGGCCCGCGCCATCCGCGCTAAGACCTGCCCGCGCCCGCGTGTCAGGGCGGTTACCACACCACGTAGGGTCCGAACCTCCTGCACCGACAGCCGTGCCCGCGCATAGATGGCGCGGAGGTTACGGATCATCGAGGGGCGCTTTTCGGGCGGGAAGAAGAAGCCGGACGTATCAAGCTCCTTTTCCAGATGGTCATAAAAGCCCTGAACCTCGGCCAGATCGGCGGGCGGCGACACCTCGTCAAACGCGGCGGGCGGTCGGTCATCCAGTGCCATGCGCCACTCATAGGCATTCAGGGCCACGGCCTGCGCCAGATTGAGGGAATGGAACTTCGGGTCGATGGGGATGGTGACGATGGCTTGGCAAAGGGCGATATCGAGGGTCTCGAGCCCCGCCCGCTCGCCGCCGAACAACAGGCCCACCGCTTGGCTTTGGGTGGCTGCGCTATAGAGCTCGGTTGCGGCCTGACGCGGTGTGATGACCGGAAGCCGCGCCTCGCGAGGCCGCGCAGTTGTGGCATAGACCAGATGCAGATCGGCCACCGCGTCCTCTAGCCGGTCAAAAACCTTGGCATTGTCGAGCGGCCAATCGGCACCCGACGCACTGGCCCAAGCGCGCTCCTGCGGCCAGCCATCTCGGGGCCGCACAAGGCGAAGGTCATAGAGGCCAAAATTGGCCATTACGCGCGCCACAGCGCCGATATTCTCGGCCAGTTGCGGCGCGTTCAAGATCACACAGGGCGGGGTCAATTGGGTCACGCCCCGCGATAGCCGAGGACGCCATTTTAAGCAAATGCCCTAGAGTCATAGTAAAGGCGTTCAGTCGCCGTTGCTCATCAACAATTGGCAGTCTATACGCCTTGCGTCGCGAGCGGTCCGGCCCTGTGTGCCGTGCTGTAGAGAATCGCGCCCCGTTCACTGGGAGAGCCAAACCATGGCCAAGATTAAAGTTGCCAACCCTGTCGTCGACCTCGACGGCGATGAAATGACCCGCATCATTTGGAAGCTGATCAAGGACAAGTTGATCCTGCCTTTCCTTGATCTGGACATCGACTATTACGACCTGAGCATGGAAAATCGCGATGCCACCGACGATCAGGTGACCATCGACGCCGCCCACGCCATCAAGAAGCACGGCGTCGGCATCAAGTGCGCCACCATCACCCCTGACGAAGCCCGCGTGGCCGAGTTCGGCCTGAAGAAGATGTGGAAGTCGCCCAACGGCACGATCCGCAACATCCTCGGCGGCGTGGTGTTCCGTGAGCCGATCATCTGCCAGAACGTGCCCCGTCTGGTTCCCGGCTGGACCCAGCCGATCATCATCGGCCGTCACGCCTTTGGTGACCAGTACAAGGCCACCGACTTCGTGGTCCCCGGCCCCGGCAAGCTGACCATGACCTTTGTCGGCGACGACGGTAAGGTCATCGAGCACGAGATCTTCACCTATCCCGGCGGCGGCGTCGCCATGGGTATGTACAATCTCGACGAGTCGATCCGTGAATTTGCCCGCGCCTCGCTCGCCTACGGCCTGCAGCGCAACTATCCGGTCTATCTGTCGACCAAGAACACGATCCTCAAGGCCTATGACGGCCGCTTTAAGGACCTGTTCCAAGAGGTGTATGACGCCGAATTCGCGACCGCCTTCAAGGCCGCCGGCATCACCTATGAGCACCGTTTGATCGACGACATGGTCGCCGCCGCGATGAAGTGGTCCGGCGGGTTCGTTTGGGCCTGTAAGAACTATGACGGTGACGTCCAGTCCGACACGGTCGCACAGGGCTTTGGCTCGCTGGGTCTGATGACCTCGGTGCTGATGACCCCCGATGGCAAGGTCGTTGAGGCCGAAGCCGCCCACGGCACCGTGACCCGTCACTATCGCCAACATCAAAAGGGCGAGTCGACCTCGACCAACTCCATCGCCTCGATCTTCGCCTGGACCCAAGGCCTGAAGCACCGCGCCAAGCTCGACAGCAATGCCGAACTGGACCGCTTTGCCTCGACCCTGGAAAAGGTCTGCGTCGACACGGTCGAAAGCGGCTTCATGACCAAGGACCTCGCCTTGCTGGTCGGCGATCAACAGGGCTGGCTGACAACGGAAGGCTTCCTCGACAAGGTCGCGGAAAACCTCACCGTAGCGATGGCCTAAACCATGGCATTTGGCGGCGTTATTCGTGAGCTTAAGCCTGCGGATCACGCCGCCTGGCTGCCCCTATGGCAGGGCTATCTGGAGTTTTATCGAGAGACCCTCGATGAGGAAACCAGTGCCCTGACGTTTAAAGACCTGTCCACCAACGCTCATGGCATGTTTGCCTATGTGGCTGAGCAGGATGGGAAATTGGTTGGATTGGTCCATTGCGTGCCCCATCGGGCGACCTGGACCAAGACCAGCTACTGCTATCTTGAAGACCTGTTTGTCAGCCCTGATGTGCGGGGCGGCGGCGTCGGACGGGCCTTGATCGAAGCGGTCTATGCCCGGGCCGATGAGATCGGTTCAACCCGGGTCTATTGGCTGACCGACAAGAACAATACGACCGCACAGCTGCTTTACGACAAGCTCGCCACGCGAATGTCGTTCATTCAATATCGCCGCTGATCGAAGGCTGTTCTCAAGGGGCTAAGCCCCCTGAGATCCAATTCCTAGTGGATGAGAGCCTTAATGGCCTCTAGCCCGGCCTGAGCCTGTCCGCCGTCTGGCGCGCCGCCTTGAGCAAAGTCGGGCTTGCCGCCTGCACCCTGCCCGCCCATGGCCAACACCGCCGCCTTGGCAAGCTCTGCCGCATTAAACCGGCTGGTCAGATCATTGGTCACGGCCACGGTCACCGCCGCCTTGCCATCGAGCACGCCGATCAGAGCGACCACGCCGCTGCCGATCTGCTTCTTATAGTCCTCGGCAATCGGGCGAAGGTCCTTGCCGCCAATGCCCTCGAGAATACGGGCCATCAGTTTGATGCCGCCGATCTCTTCGACCGCAGCCGCCTCTCCGCCACCGCCGCCCATAGCCAGTTGGCGCTTGGCATCGGCCAGGTCCTTTTCCAGCTTGCGACGGTCGGCAATCAGAGCCTCGACGCGGGTGGTGACATCGGCCACAGGCACCTTGAACTGGTCGGCTAGACTCTTGGCCACGCCCGCCTGATCGAGCAGGAAGCGGCGGGCCGCCTCGCCGGTCAGGGCCTCGATGCGGCGAATACCGGCGGCGACGCCGCCTTCAGACACGATCTTAAACAGGGCAATATCGCCGGTGCGGGCCACGTGAGTGCCGCCGCAAAGCTCGACCGAATAGGCCTTGGCCGCGCCGTGAGCATGGTCTGGTGACAGGGCATCGCCCAAGGTCAGGACGCGAACCCGGTCGCCATATTTCTCGCCAAACAGGGCCACAGCCCCGGCTTGAATAGCCTCTTCTGGGGCCATCTCTTGCGTATCGGCCGCGCGGTTTTGGCGGATGACCGCATTGACCTCGGTTTCGATCCGCTCAAGCTCGTCGGCGCTCAGAGGGCCGCCATGGCTGAAGTCAAAGCGCATGCGCTCGGCATCGACCAACTGGCCCTTTTGCGCCACATGGGCCCCAAGGACGTTGCGAAGGGCGGCATGAACGAGGTGGGCGGCGGAGTGGTTGGCGCGGATGCGAACGCGGCGCTCAGCATCCACCGAAAGGTTGACCTTGGTCCCCGCTGTCAAGCGGCCCGAAGTGATGCGGATCTTGTGGTCGTGCAGATCACCGGCCTGCTTTTGTGTGTCGAGCACAACGGCCTCGCCGCCGTCCCAGGTCATGACGCCGGTGTCACCAACCTGACCGCCGCCTTCTGCGTAGAAGGGGGTCTTGTCGGTGAGCAGATCAACGGTCTCGCCCGCCTCAGCGGCGGCGACCTCTTGGCCGCCCGCAACGAGGGTCAGGACTTCACCGATGGCATCGACATGGTCGTGGCCGATAAAGGCGCTGGCACCCAGACGATCGCGCACGGACAGCCAGATTTCGCCCTCGGCCTGCTGGCCCGAGCCCGACCAGCTTTCGCGGGCCATCTGGCGCTGGCGTTCCATGGCCGCATCAAAGCCGTCCGTGTCGACGCTGATGCCCATGGCGCGCACGGCGTCTTGGGTCAGGTCGAGCGGGAAGCCGAACGTGTCATAGAGCTTGAAGGCAGTTTCACCGGCCAAGACACCGCCCGCGGTGAGGTTGGCGGTTGCCTCTTCGAGCAGGACCATGCCGCGTCCGAGGGTGCGGCGGAACCGCTCCTCCTCTTGGCGAAGGGTCTCCAAGATCAGGGCCGAAGCGCGCTGAAGCTCGGGATAGGCTCCGCCCATCTCAGCGATTAGGGTCGGTGCGAGCCGGTGCATCAGGGGCTCAGCCGCGCCCAGCAAATGGGCATGGCGCATGGCCCGGCGCATGATCCGGCGCAGGACGTAGCCTCGGCCTTCATTGGACGGGGTGACACCGTCAGCGATCAGGAAGCAGCTGGACCGCAGGTGGTCGGCAATGACCCGGTGGGAAGGCTGGCGATCCCCGATGGCCTTGACGCCGGTCTCGGCCTCACTGGCGCTGATCAGGGTCTTGAACAGGTCGGTGTCATAGTTGTCGTGCACGCCTTGCAAGACGGCGGTCAGGCGCTCTAGGCCCATGCCGGTGTCGATAGAAGGCTTGGGCAGGGACGTGCGGCTACCATCAGCGGCCTGATCGAACTGCAT
>CALFYB010000346.1 GCA_937952995.1 uncultured Caulobacteraceae bacterium | reverse complement strand
AGGCCACAGGGGCGAGTGCCTGTTTCCTCTCTGCAAGCCAGCAGGCCTTGGCTCCTAAGGGCTGTGCGGTCCTGATTACGCCCATGCCGCAGGCTGCCTTTGCCCAATGCGCAGAAAGGTTCTTTCGGCCCAAACGGCACGGCGGTTCAATTGCGGTCCATCCAGACGCCTATCTCGAAGAGGGCGTCGAACTGGCACCGGGTGTGGTCGTTGGCCAAGGTGCTACGATTGGTGCAGGAACCGTCATTGGCGCCAATACGACCATCGGTCCGGGTGTCTCTATCGGCCGTGACTGCCAAATCAGCCCAAATGTCACCCTCGGCTTTGCTATGGTTGGAGATCGGGTGCGCATCTTTGCTGGCGTTCGCGTCGGTGAGCCGGGCTTTGGCATCGCAGGGTCAGCCAAGGGGGCCATCGATGTGCCGCAACTGGGCCGGGTCATCATCCAAGACGGCGTAACCATCGGCGCAGGCACCTGCATTGATCGCGGTGCATTTGAAGACACGGTCGTCGGCGAGAACACCAAAATCGATAATATGGTTCAGATTGCCCACAATGTGGTGATCGGACGCAACTGCGTGATTGCGGCTCAGGTCGGCTTTGCAGGCAGTGTCACGGTCGGTGACGGAGCAGCTTTTGGCGGGCAGGCCGGTACAGCGGACCATACCAAAATTGGCGCTGGGGCCCGGATTGCCGGATCGTCTGGCGTGATGAAAGATATTCCAGCGGGCGAATCTTGGGGCGGCTATCCGGCTCGGCCCATCCGTCGCTGGCTGCGTGAAACAGCGTGGGTGTCCCAACGTGTGAAGGATCGCGAACCCAGCGGGACGCTGGACCGTGCGAAAGGTGATGACGAATGAGCGATATCGAAACCCAAGCCGAACCCTCAATCTCGATCGATATTAACGAGATTTTCCGGCGCATTCCGCATCGCTATCCGTTCCTGCTGGTGGACCGGGCCGAGGATTATGTCCCGCACAAGTCAATCGTCGGCATCAAGTGCGTGACCTTTAATGAGCCGTTCTTTCAGGGCCATTTCCCCAACAATCCGGTCATGCCCGGCGTGTTGATCGTCGAGGCCATCGCTCAAAGCGGGGCCTTGCTGATGTCCAAGACGCTGGATGCCGACGTGACCGGCAAGACCATCCTGTTCATGTCGCTCGACAATACGCGGTTCCGCCATCCGGTTCGGCCGGGTGATGTTCTGCGCATGGAGGTCGAGGTGGTTCGCGCTCGGTCTACCCTATTCAAATTCCGCGGTCGGGCTCTGGTTGGTGATAAGGTCGCCGCTGAATGTGAGTTCGCCGCCATGGTCGTGGAAACCCCTGAATGACCCAAATTCACCCCAGCGCCATCATCGATCCTAAGGCCCAGTTGGGCGTCGATGTTCAGATCGGTCCGTTCTGCACCGTCGGGCCCAATGTCGTGCTTGGCGACGGGGTCAAGCTGACCTCTCATGTGGTTGTCGACGGCCACACGACCATTGGGGCGCAGACCCTGGTCCATCCCTTGGCCTTTTTGGGTGGCCCGCCGCAGCATCTGGCCCACAAGGGCGAGCCGACCGAACTGATCATCGGAGAGCGCAATGTCATCCGCGAGAATGTCACCATGCACACGGGCACGGTTGGCGGCGGCGGCGTAACACGGGTCGGGTCGGACAGCCTCTACATGGTCGGTGCCCACGTGGCCCATGACTGTATCGTTGGCAACAATGTGACCTTCGCCAACAATGCCACGCTCGGTGGGCACGTTCAGGTCGGTGATTTCGTGTTCATGGGCGGGCTCAGCGCGGTGCACCAGTTCACACGGATTGGCCGTTATGCCTTTGTCGGCGGCGGCGGCGTCGTGACCAAGGACATCATTCCGTACGGCTCGGTCTGGGGCAACCATGCCCATCTCGAAGGCTTGAACCTCGTTGGCCTTAAACGCCGGGGCTTCCCGCGCGAGGCGATCAACAATCTGCGGGCGGCCTATCGCCTGATGTTTGCCGATGAGGGCACGTTCCAAGAGCGGCTCGATGATACGACCGAGGTCTATCAGGGTTCGGCGGAGGTGATGGAGATCGTCAACTTCATCCGCTCTGATGCCAACCGTCCCATCTGTCTGCCACACGATTGAGCCAGCCCATGCGTAAGCTTGGTCTCATAGCGGGGGGCGGTGACCTGCCAAGGACGCTGGCCCAGCGTTGCCTCGACGCAGGCCGCCCGTTCTTTGTCGTCCGGCTCAAGGGCTTTGCCGATGCCAGCCTTGCGGATTTTCCTGGCGCGGACATCGGCATGGCCGAACTGGGCAAGTGTTTTTCCGCCCTCAAGAAGGCCGGATGCGAGACCGTCTGTTTTGCCGGTCTGGTCGCGCGTCCTGATTTTGCAGCACTTAAGCCCGATATGCGCGGCATGATGGCCCTGCCTCGGGTCATTTCGGCGGCGCGCAAGGGCGATGATGGCCTGCTGCGTGCCCTGCTGGCCGAGTTCGAGATGGAGGGGTTTGTCATCGAAGGGGCCCATGAGGTCGTCGATGACCTGACCCTACCGGTCGGCGTGCTGGGCGCGGTAGCCCCTGAGGCCAGCGACAAGGCTGATATTTCCCGCGCCATTGAGGTCGCCCGGGCCATTGGCCGGATGGATATAGGGCAGGGTGCTGTGGTCGTGCGTGGGCTGGTTCTGGCCGTTGAGGGTCAAGAGGGCACCGATGCCATGCTGGCCCGCTGTGCGGACCTGCCCAAGGCCCTGCGCGTCGGTGAGGCAGGCGAGGCCTGCGGTGTGCTGGCCAAGGCGCCCAAGCCCATCCAAGAGCGCCGTGTGGACCTTCCGACTATCGGCGTTGCGACGGTTCGGGCCGCCGCCCGTGTTGGCCTTCGCGGGATTGTCGGAGAGGCCG
>CALFYB010000345.1 GCA_937952995.1 uncultured Caulobacteraceae bacterium | reverse complement strand
CGCTGGAGTTGGGCGCCAACTGCACGAAAGCCGAGGTCGGCGAGACGTTGGTGGCCGAATAGTAGGATTCCGCCAAGGTTGGAGCCCGGAAGCCGGAACTGATGGTGCCGCGAACCGCATAGGACTCCGTGAAGTCATACCGACTGGTCAACTTGGCGACGGTCGTGTCACCAAAGTCGCTGAAGTGCTCCAACCGCAGAGCCCCATCGATGGTCCAAGCCTTGATCGGTGATGTCGCCAGATCGGTATAGATGGCCCAGTTGCTGCGGTCATGCTTGCCCGCATCGGTTAGGGAGAAACCCGGATAGGACTGCGATCCGGCCTTGTAGCGCGATGCAGGATCGCCAGCGCCGATCTCATAGGTCTCCTTGCGCTGCTCTGCGCCGAAGGCGACGCTCAAGGGCGCGGCGAGGCCAATCTCGAAATCCTTCCGGATGTCGAGATTGTTGGTCAGCTGGGTCGTGACCCAAGCACCGGCGTGGAACGAATAGGGCGTGAAGCCCTTGGTCGTCAGGGTGGAGGTGTCCTTATAAAGATCGGCATTGGCCGAGTCTTCGACACGAACCTCGATGCTGTCCTTGCCGTAGGTCGAGCTCAGATCCACATCCCATCCGGCAACCATGCCCTTGATGCCAGCGGTGAAGCCGTAATCGTCTTCGATGATGCGCTCACGAGGCGAGAAGCCAAGGGGCAAGGGCCGGTCGGCCGCGCCTTGCACGCCCTGAATACGGTTGTAACGGCGATAGTTTTCGTAAGCCGACGCGTCCTTGTGGCCATAGGAACCGAAGGAGTAGACATCGACGCCGCCCGCCAAGCTCACGCCCGCATTATAGCCCAGATTATGCAGGTGATATTCCGCATCACCCGAGATCAGGTTCATGTTGGGGAAACCGGGGATCAGGCTCTCGACCGCATAGTTGGCGGCTGAATAGGACGGGCTCTTGGGATTGATTAGCCGCTGGTCGCCGATGCCGCGATTGGAGAAGCCGTGATATTTGGTCTCGGCGGTAATATCGAGATAGCTATTTTCGGTTGGGGCGGTGCCGATGTTGAAGCCGATAGAGCCGGTCTTGCCGCCCCCATCCATATATTCGCCGCCCGAAGCGGTCAGAGTCCCACCCGAGGTGCTCTTTTTGAGGATGATATTGATAACACCGGCGATGGCGTCCGTGCCGTATTGGGCTGCCGCGCCGTCGGTCAGGACCTCGACCCGGCCCACCGAGCCCATTGGGATAAAGCTAAGGTCGGTCGCGGCCGCACCCTGATAGGCCCCGGACAGAACCGCGAAGTTGGCGGTGGTGTGGCGACGCTTGCCATTGACCAGCACCAGCGCATGGTTCGGCGACAGGCCGCGAAGGCGCGCCGAAAGGGTCAGGTTGGCGGTGTCACCCCCAAAGGCCTGGGCGTTGAAGGACGGCACGACCTTGGACAGGCCCAGCCGCAGATCGGTCTGGCCGGTACGGGTCAGGGCCGAGGAGTCGACCACCTGAATGGGGGCCGGGCTGTCTTCGACCTTGAGGCCGGCCTTGGCGGCGGGCATGC
>CALFYB010000344.1 GCA_937952995.1 uncultured Caulobacteraceae bacterium | reverse complement strand
GGCTCAGCATGAGGAGGAGTGAGATATCCACGCAGCTTTATTCATCCTGAGCCTGTCGAAGGACGAGGATGCAGCCCTCCCTCTCAGCCGCGTTCCCCGCGAAGGCGGGGATCCAGATGGTCAATTCCAACCTGTGTGTAAGGGTCTGGGTCCCCGCCTTCGCGGGGAACGCGGCGTTAGTAGGGAGTCTTTTGATGGGGCTTATGGGATGAACGTTGAAGCCGCGTTCATTCCCCGATAAGCACCCCTCTGATACTTCCCAAGGACGAGCCCATGCCAGACGCCCATCGGAACGAAGAGCTCGATCGCGACGCCGATTGGAGCCTGCCGGCATGGCTCTATAATGACCCAGAGTTCTTCGCCGTCGAGATGAAGCGGGTCATGCGGCCCTCGTGGCAAGTGGTCTGCCATATCAGCGACGTGCCCAATATCGGCGACTATCACACCTTCGATTTTCTGGGCGAGAGCCTCCTTGTCGTGCGCGGCGAGGATCAGAAGATTCGGGCCATGGCCAATGTCTGTCGCCACCGGGGCTCGCGTCTGGTCGACGGGCCATCGGGCTGTGCGCGCAAGCTGGTCTGCCCCTATCACGCCTGGTCCTATGAGCTGGATGGCCGCCTGACCGGCGTGCCGATGCGCGGCACCTATCCCAGCCTCGAGATGGAGAACCTAACCCTCCCCTCGGTCGAATCTGAGATTTTCCAAGGCTTTATCTTTGTGCGCCTCGAGGGCGGCGGCCCAAGCGTGGCCGAAATGATGGCCCCCTATCTGTCGCAGATCGAGCCCTATCGCTTCGAAGAGATGCGCGCCTTTGGCCGCGTGACCCTGCGCCCGCGCCCGGTCAACTGGAAGAACGTGGCCGACAACTATTCTGACGGGCTGCATATCAAGGTCGCCCATCCGGGCCTGACGCGCCTGTTTGGCCGCAGCTATGGCGTCGAGGCCGAGCCTTGGGTGGACCGCATGTGGGGCGAGTTGATGGACCGGCCCTCGGCCAACCCGTCCGAGCGGATGTATCAGCACCTGTTGCCGCGCGTGGGTCACCTGCCGGAGGCCAACCAGAAGCTCTGGCTCTATTTCAAGCTCTGGCCCAATGTCGCCTTCGACATCTATCCGGATCAGGTCGATTTCATGCAGTTCCTGCCGGTCTCGCCGACCGAAACCCTGATCCGCGAAATTGCCTATGCCCTGCCCGACGAGCGCCGCGAGATGAAGGCGGCCCGCTATCTGAACTGGCGCATCAATCGTCAGGTCAATGCCGAGGATACGGTCCTGATAGAGCGGGTGCAGCAGGGCATGGCCTCGCCAAGCTTCAGCGTCGGCCCGCTCAGCGACACCGAAGTCTGCCTGCGCGGCTTTGGCAAGAAACTGCGCGGCCTAATCCCCGAGGCGCGGCTGCATCAGCCCCCCGCTCCCGGCTGGAGCCACCGCCCCGCCGCCCCATCCGCTTCCTGAGCCTATAGAAGAGCCACCATGTCCAAGCCCTATGACGCCGTAATCATCGGAGGCGGCCACAATGGTCTGACCTGCGCCTTCTATCTGGCCAAGAGCGGCCTCAAGGTCCGGGTGCTGGAACGGCGCGAGGTCGTCGGCGGTGCCGCCGTGACCGAAGAGTTCCATCCGGGCTTTCGCAACTCGGTGGCCAGCTACACGGTCAGTCTGCTGAACCCCAAGGTCATTGCCGATATGAAGCTGGCCGAACGCGGCCTGCGCATCATCGAGCGGCCGATCTCCAACTTCCTGCCGCAGGAAGACGGCGGCTATCTCAAGCTTGGCGGCGGGCTGGAGCGCACACAAGAAGAGTTCCGCAAGTTCTCGGCCAAGGATGCCGAGACCCTGCCCGACTATTACGACATGCTCGACGTGGTGGCCGACGTGCTGCGCGATCTGGCCATGCAGACCCCGCCCGACGTCACCGGCGGCCTGCCCGCCCTGATCGCCGCCGCCAGTCAGGGGCGCAAGCTGGCGGGCCTTGGCCTGTCGCAGCAGCGCGACGTGCTGGACCTGTTCACAAAGAGCGCCCGTACCTTCCTCGACAGCTGGTTCGAGAGCGAAGCGGTCAAGGCGGCGTTCGGTTTCGACGCCGTCGTCGGCAACTATGCCAGCCCCGACACCCCCGGCTCGGCCTATGTCCTGCTGCACCATGTCTTCGGTGAAGTGAACGGCAAGAAGGGCGCTTGGGGCCACGCGGTCGGCGGCATGGGTGCCATCACCACGGCCATGCGCGAGGCCTGCGAAGAGGCGGGCGTCGAGATCAGCCTAGAGGCCCCCGTCGCTCAGGTCCTAGTCGATGGCGACCGCGCCGTCGGCGTGCGGCTGGAGTCAGGACAGGAGGTGTTCGGCGCTTCCATCGTGTCCAATGTCGGCCCCCGCATGCTCTATGAGCGGCTGATCGACCCCTCGGACCTGTCGCCCGAATTCCGTCGCCGGGTGTCGGCCTATAAGTGCGGGTCGGGCACCTTC
>CALFYB010000343.1 GCA_937952995.1 uncultured Caulobacteraceae bacterium | reverse complement strand
GATATTGACCACAATCGATTTCAGTTAGATGGTTGGCGACGCGCACTGTTTCTTGCGGCTTGGCTCAATCTGCGAGTGAGGATGCTATGAACTACACCATTTCGAAAATCCCGCAGGGCGATGACCAATTATCGCATCAAAAAAATAGTCCAAGCCTTATTGTGCTCCTATCAGTGATCTTCGGCGCATCGATTGTCTTGATCTCGCTCGTGTGGATGGTCTCCAATCCTTCGAATGAGGACTGTACAACCACGACTACTCGATATGCGGACGGACGCGTTGAATCAAAGCGGGTTTGTGAGAAGACGGTGGCCTCCGTCCGCATTACGCTCTTTGATTGAGTTAATCTTTCAGAGCTTTATCAGTAGGTCAGTCCGAGCCACTCGGTTAAAACTGTCGAATTCAAGCCCAAAATTTCAACCAAAATCACAACGCTGAGTGCCCTGTTCAGGTGTGCCGAAAGGATCGATCCCAGATGTGCCAGTGGGACTAACGCGTACGTGACGCCGCCCCCACCCAATCCAGTTGACGCCGCGCGTCCTTCGGCGTATCTACCGCGCTCTTTTCGGGGCTGTCTTAGACTCAATCGGTCTGTGGCGCGCACCTTAAGGGACCAGGCTAGGGTCTGACCCCGCCGGAACGCCCCGTTGCGTCCCGGCACGTCTTGTTTCTTAGGGTCAGGCTTTCGAACGTTTCATCCCCGGCGTGGAGCCACTCTATCCACGTCACGACCTTCCTGAGGTGCCTCGGCCGAAAGGCACACACCTCCTTGAGCGAAAGCTAAGATGCCTACAGTCAATCAGTTGATCCGCAAGCCCCGCCAGCCGAAGCCTGTTCGTAACAAGGTGCCGGCCCTGAAGGGTTGCCCCCAGCGTCGCGGCGTTTGCACGCGCGTCTATACAACGACCCCGAAGAAGCCAAACTCCGCGCTTCGTAAGGTGGCCAAGGTTCGTTTGACCTCGGGCATCGAAGCGGTGTGCTACATTCCCGGCGAAGGTCACAATCTTCAGGAGCACTCCGTGGTCCTGATCCGTGGCGGCCGCGTCAAGGATTTGCCCGGTGTGCGCTATCACATCCTGCGCGGCGTGCTCGACACGCAAGGCGTGAAGGATCGTAAGCAACGTCGCTCGAAGTACGGCGCCAAGCGCCCGAAATAATGACCCGCCTCGCGGGTCGTCTGTACCGAAGCGCAGCTTCGGTCGGGTCTCGCGGCTTTGAACATAAAGACCGAGGAATAAGATATGTCGCGTCGTCGTCGCGCTGAGAAACGTGAAGTTTTACCCGATCCAAAATTTGGGGATCTGGTTGTCACCAAGTTCATGAACTACGTCATGTACGAGGGCAAAAAGGCTGTTGCTGAAAACATCATCTATGGTGCTTTCGACATCCTGGAAGCCAAGCGTAAGGACCTAGGCCCGCTGGAAACCTTCCATTCGGCCCTGGACAACGTCTCGCCTGCCGTAGAAGTGCGTTCACGCCGGGTCGGCGGCGCCACCTATCAGGTGCCCGTCGAAGTCCGTCCTGACCGCCGCCGTGCCCTGGCCATCCGTTGGCTGGTGACCGCTGCGCGCAAGCGTGGTGAGAACACCATGACGGAAAAGTTGGCTGGCGAGCTGTTGGATGCGTCCAACAATCGCGGCACTGCCGTTAAGAAGCGTGAAGATACCCACAAGATGGCAGAGGCCAACCGCGCCTTCTCGCACTATCGTTGGTAATCTTTCGTTTCAAAGGCTTTTCGACGCGGGCGGTTTGAGATAAACCCCCGCGGGCCGCTCCCGACCTCGGTCTGGAGCGGCAAGTCTTTAGGTTGGACCCTTCCAGCCTTCTATCCCCGACCGTCCGAAGCAAGCATACCCCAGAGCACCCGACATGGCCCGCAATCACCCGCTTAAAGATTACCGTAACTTCGGCATCATGGCGCATATCGACGCCGGGAAGACGACGACGACGGAACGGATTCTCTATTACACCGGCAAGTCGCACAAGATTGGCGAAGTCCATGACGGCGCCGCGACGATGGACTGGATGGAGCAAGAGCAGGAGCGGGGGATCACGATCACCTCGGCTGCGACGACCGCCATCTGGAACGATCACCGCCTGAACATCATCGACACCCCTGGCCACGTGGACTTCACCATTGAAGTCGAGCGCTCCTTGCGGGTTCTGGACGGCGCCGTGGCGGTGCTGGACGGAAACCAGGGCGTTGAGCCGCAGACCGAAACCGTCTGGCGTCAGGCCGACCGCTACAACGTGCCGCGCATCGTGTTCGTCAACAAGATGGACAAGATTGGTGCGGACTTCGTCAAGTGCGTCG
>CALFYB010000342.1 GCA_937952995.1 uncultured Caulobacteraceae bacterium | reverse complement strand
TCGCCGATGGTCTTTTTGTCCACCTCGGCCTTGAGCGCCAGCAGGGCTTCGACCCGCGCACGATGGCGCTCAACAGCGGCCTCAGGCGTCTCCATGTTGCCGAAGTGGTTGGCGAAGGCGTCCTCCTGCAGGGCAGCGAGGCGCTTCGCCTCCGCCGCCATGTTGCGCTCCGCGATCGCCATGATCTCGGCCATGCGCTCTTCGCGCTGCACTACGGTATTGTTGTTCCTAGGGCGATCCCACGTCACGCCGTCGTTAGATTTCGACGCATGGTCAGGGCAGCCGGGGTTGTTGATGTACTGAGAGCCGTCCGTGTCGGTTAGCCAATAATGAATCATTGTTCATCCCTGTCCTAATGCGCCGTAACGATCTTCATCGGTCGGCTCGCTGGCTTCGTTTAAAAACACTCGGTGATAGCTGCGCTGCCAATCCGAGAGCGGTCGGGTCCAAATCGTGCCGTTTTCCACGTTTTGGTGAACAACGGTTTTAGGATACTTTTCAGTGTCCAATTGGTTCGCGATCGCGATGACAACATATCTGTTGCCGTTGTAGTACTCCCAAAGGGAACCGGGCTTTACTTCGAACATCCTATTCTCCCGACTTGCGCTTGAGGGCTGCGTCGGCAAGCTTGCCCATCGCAACGTTGGCGGTGTGGTCGGCGATCAGTTCTTCGCCATCAGGGTCATTGCCCCAAACTAAAAGCATCCAGCCGACCTTGGTTCCGGTGGCGTCGAAAAACAGCATCTGGTCCTCGTCGGTCTCGCCGATGTCGTCCCAGATCTCATAGAAGGTGGTGGATCGTGGTGACCACTCCTCGCCGTCATGAACGGCGATCGAGTAGCCTTCGGCCAGCGCGGCCTTGACCAGACGGCGGGCGACGCGCTGCTCGCCCTTATTGAGTTCTGCGTACATCTTGATCGCTCCTAGAAGTTCCAAGGGGTGGCGTTGTGGGTGGCGGCGACCTTGCGGGCCTCGCGCCGACCGGCGACGGTGATCTCGTGGGTGAAGCGGCGATCGCCGCGAACACGCACGGCGATGGACACCGTGGCAGGCTTGCGGGCGCTGCCGTTGGTGTAGTGGGCCTCGACGACGGGGGAAGTCTCGTTCTCGTAGAACATGGGATGCTCCATAAAATAAAATAGGGACGGGGGAATGCCCCCGCCCCTCGATACCTATATCGGGCAAATCACCCTGTCAACCGACTATTTACCGATGCCCCACCGCATGCCGTGCTTTGCGCTTCGGGGCTGGCATGACAGTGGTGCCCATCCTGCGGTGGAACCGGCAGTAGGATGAGCCATCGTCCTTGGTCTCTCCGCACATATTCATGGTGTCGCCATGGCCGGGCTGTAACGTCTCCACAGGCCACCGGCAGCCACTGGCGCGAATATGCATCAGAGGGGCCGACCAAGCCCCTGTGGGCGGCGCTGGCGGCGCTTCTGGTGTTTTCTGAGGGACTATGGCCATGGGCGGTTTCTCAGGCTTGGGGGGCTTCGGAGGGGACACAAGCTTAAAGGGGACACGCTTCCATGGGTTGGCGAAATTGTGTCGAACGCCACGGTTGTTCAGCCTTTTAAACGTGATCGTGGATTCTGGCAATTGAGGGGCCTCACCCTTGGCCCTCAAGCGGCTAAGTTTGCCTATTACCGCATTGCGGGTCAGGCCATAGCCATGTTCCTTTGCGATCTGGGAGGCTGTTAGGCCCTGAACGTACATATCGACAAGGCGCGTGACGGCGGCCTCATCCCAGACGAACTGATCTTCTTTTTTGGTCACTGCATGGATCCTGTCATGTGGAAGAACTGGATGGGGAACTGTGCGAGGGCTGCGGCCCGGCATCGATCGATCAAGGTGGCCTCTGGCTCGCAACAGGGCTCACAGATAAAGCCGATCAGGTGGGTCTGGTCGGTATGGTCGCTTTCGGTCGAGTAGGTGATCGAGATCGCGGCGGCGTCGAGGGCGACGTCTGGCAGGATGTCTGAGCACAGGGCACAGACCCCGCCGGGCCGCGATCTGGCCAGATTGTCGCCGATCTCTCGCATGAGGGTGGTGATGACCTGATCGTCACCACCGAAAGACATGTAGAGGGCAGCCTGCTCTGGCCGCACCACGAGACAGTTGATGGTCATGCTTCATCCTCTGGCGGACTGACGAGGCCCGAATAGAGCCGCGAAAAGTGGTCGATAAACTCCTGCTCCAGAAGTCGAAAAACTGCGTCGTGATTTCCGTCTCTGAGAAAACTGGAAATCAAAGGCCAAAGCGTTTCGCTGGCATAAAGGCTTGTGCCGTCGTGCCAACAATTGCCGCCGATAACCGGGCAGTCCTTATGGTGCGGAGCGGTGTGTTTGTACGGGCCAACCGGCTCGGCATGGTGATATTCCAGACCGCAGGAGTCGCCATATTCTTTGGAAACCGAAACGTGAAAATGGATCCCACCGTGCGGCCCTACAAGCTCCCAATGGTGCCGTGCGCCGCCAAACGGCCTAGTCCAAATGTATTTGTGATGGCGAAATTCAATCATGGCTTGGTTCTCCTTTTGGGCTGTGCCAGCCCACCTGAATATGGCCGTGGTCTGGCATGTAGTGCACGCACCCTTCGCTCCTGTCGGACACGGACACAGGCAGATCGACGGCCAGCGCCCGGCTCTCAACATTGATCGTCAGGCGCATGTCGCATGCCGCATTGAGGCACTTCAAGGGCGGCTTGCAGAAGGTCATGTCGCGATAGACGATCATGCGACACACCCCTTAGCTTTGGCGATGGCGGCGTCAACAAGAGCACAGATACGCGCCCTCTCACTCGCACCATGCGCAGTCTGAGGCTCCCAGTAACGGAGTCCGTTCTTGGCCTCTTTCAGCGCCTCCAGCATCTCAGGCGCGGCGGCGATCAGGCGCAGATCGGACTGAGTCAGGCCGGCGCACCAGTCGGCATGATGCTCGCGGCCAGGCAGCGGCTCAACCCAATCGGCGCGGTCGCAGACCTTGTGCATGATGTTCATGCCGTCGTGCGCAGTGTCCCGAATCATCAGCGTAGCGCTGCCCATACCCCAGCGCGTCGGCTCAATGATCGTCAGGTCAAACTGCGGCTTGCCGCCAACAAGGTGCAGGCCCTTGCTGTTCTCGTTCAGTTCCCAGCGCCAAGGCCCGGGTGTGTGGGTGCTCATACGGTTCCTAGCTCCGGCAGCAGTGCTGCCTAACTGGTCGCTGCAGACGAGCAGGCCGACGGGTTTGGGGAGGGCTTGGAGCCAGGCGGCGAGGCGGTTTTGGCGCTCTTCCCAGGGAATGCCGGATTGGAGGGCG
>CALFYB010000341.1 GCA_937952995.1 uncultured Caulobacteraceae bacterium | reverse complement strand
TTGCGGCGTTTTTTGCCACAAGAGAGACCTTCTCGTTGGAGTTTTGCCCGGCGAATGGATTCAAACATCGGTGTTGTGTGTGGGGAAGATCTGGATCACGAAGCTAGCACATTTCGTCTGTCAGACAAGAAACGTTTCACTTCATTGCTTGTTCGTTTGATCAGCCTTCTCAAATTTGGCATTATCCATAGCTTTTCGGTGTCGATCATAGGCCTCAATGATGCGTTGAACGACCGGTAGACGGACAATATCCTTGGCTAAAAAGTTCACAAACTTCACCCCAGGAACACCTTGAAGGACTTCGACAGCCTCGCGCAGGCCGGATTTCACATGCCTACGTAAGTCCACCTGGGAGGGATCTCCCGTGATCACGCAACGAGCACCTTCTCCAAGGCGGGTCAAAAACATGAGCATCTGCTCAGTCGTCGTATTTTGAGCCTCATCTAGAATGATGAATGCATTTTTCAGGGTTCGCCCACGCATGTAGGCGAGGGGAGCAATCTCGATGGCTCCTTTTTCGATGAGTCGCTCAGCTTCCTCTAGCTCCATCATCTCGTACAGAGCATCGTATAAAGGACGCAAGTAAGGGAAGATTTTCTCTTTCAAGTCACCGGGCAGAAAGCCCAGACGCTCACCCGCTTCCACAGCCGGGCGGGAGAGGATGAGCCGGTCCACCGATCCGGTGATGAGCTGCGAGACGGCTTGCGCAACGGCCAGATAGGTCTTGCCCGTGCCTGCGGGACCCAGCGCCAGCACCATGGCCTTGGCATCGATGGCGTCCATCAACTGCTTCTGACCGGCTGATTTGGGTTTTATGGTCTTGACGTAGCCCTGCTCTCGGTCGGCGTCTCGGTCAGGTCCGGCGGCGTGTGTCCCAATCGGAGACCAGCCACGCTCGACCGGCAACCGGCGAACCTTGGGGTCTTCAAACTGTCCGGCATCGAACACACCTTCGCGCACCATACGCTTCAGGGCTCTTTTGGTCATGGAAGCCTCCGCAATTGGACTGAAAAAACGGCAATAAAAAAGGGCGCGTCCGCGATGGACCGCCCTTTGGTCGGATGAGGATGGGATGCAGCGACGAGGCTGGGGGCAGGGCCGGAGGGCCCTTCTTGCGACCTTGAACGGGACGGTCCGTGGGACCGGCTGAACCCTGTTCGAAACACGCGTCACTCCGCTGTTTCCAATCCAAGCCCGGCTCGGCGAGGCGGGCTGATCACGTGACTATCGAAGGACTATGGCCATCTCGAATCACGTGACTAATATGATGCTACGCGCCTTTCAGAGCGGTTAACCATGAACTTTATAAGAAACCCGGGGAGTTGGAATGACAGTCTATAGTTTGAGCGGTAAGGCCCCGGTGCTGCCGCCTGAAGGGGACTATTGGATCGCGCCCAATGCGGTGGTGATCGGCAATGTCATCCTGCGCAAAAATGCCAGCATCTGGTTTGGCGCGACCTTGCGCGGCGACAATGACCCCATCGAGATCGGTGAGAACAGCAATATCCAAGATGGCAGCGTCCTGCACACCGACATCGGCGTACCCATAAATATCGGCAAGAATGTCACCGTCGGCCATATGGTCATGCTTCATGGCTGCACGGTTGGGGACAATAGCCTGATCGGGATCGGGTCGATCATTCTCAATGGGGCCAAGATCGGCCGCAATTGCCTGATCGGTGCCAACTGCCTGATCACCGAGGGCAAGGAAATCCCCGACAATTCGATGGTCATGGGCGCGCCGGGCAAGGTCGTGCGTGAGGTCAGCGAGGGCCAGATCCAGATGCTCACCGGCTCGGCCCTGCACTATGTCGAAAACTGGAAACGCTATCAGCGCGATCTAAAGGCGGTTTGACCGCCCGCGTCGCAGCCGTCATATCCCTAGCCATAACCAAAAGAGGAAACGATCCATGGCCTATCAACATGTGAAGGTCGAGCGTAACGGCCCGATCACGACGATCATTCTGAACCGTCCAGAGGTGATGAACGCCCTGCATTCCGAAGCCCATTTCGAGCTGCACGAGGTGTTCAACGACTTTTCCGCTGACCCTGATCAGTGGGTGGGCATTGTCACGGGCGCTGGCGACCGCGCGTTCTCGGCCGGGAACGACCTGAAGCATCAGGCGACAGGCGGCAAGATGGGCTCGCCGCCGAGCGGTTTTGCGGGTCTGACCTCGCGCTTTGACCTGACCAAGCCCCTGATCGCCGCCGTCAACGGCATCGCCATGGGCGGCGGTTTCGAGATCGCGCTGGCCTGTGACCTGATCATTGCCTCGGACAAGGCGGTCTTCGCCTTGCCAGAGCCGAAGGTCGGCCTCGCGGCCCTAGCCGGTGGTCTGCACCGTCTTCCCCGCCAGATTGGCTTGAAGCGGGCTATGGGCATGATCTTGACCGCGCGCCGGGTCTCGGCCGAGGAGGGCGCCGCCCTAGGCTTCGTCAATGAGGTCGCACCGCATGACGAGCTGATGGCCGTAGCCAATCGCTGGGCCCAGATGATCTGCGAATGTAGCCCCATGTCCATCCGGGCCTCCAAGCAGGCGATCCAGATGGGTCTGGAACAGACGCTGGAAGAGGCCATCGGCGGCCAGTTCAAATATCCAGCCGTGGCCCAGCTGTTCAAGTCGGCGGACTTTGTCGAAGGCCCGATGGCCTTTGCGCAAAAGCGTGCGCCGCAGTGGACCGGCAAATAACCTAACCCTTCCAAAGCTGCAGATCGGTCGAGGGATCGATTTGCAGCGGCGGTTGCGGCACGTCAAACCATCGCCCATTTGGATGTGGTAGGGTGCGCTATACCCGAGCCCTCCGCGACGGTTTTAGAAGGATGGTCCCGTGATCCACTGCCGCGTGCGCCGGTCGGCCCTTAGCCTCTTGATGGTCACCGCTGTGGCGGTCAGCGCCTGTTCGCCCGCTCAAAAGGCCATGCTGCCGGGGGCGGCCAAGTCTGAACCGATCAATGCCGAGGCCTTGAACCGAGCTGTCGATGCCAATTTCGGCGGGCAGGGCACCTGCTTGACCATCACCGACATGGGCTCGGGCCGCGAGGTCTATGTCTATGGCTCCAACGCCGTCTGTATGAGGCCCCTGCCGCCCTGTTCGACCTTCAAAATCGCCAACAGCCTGATCGGGCTCGACGAGGGCGTGATCAAGCCGGACGAGGTGATCAAGTGGGATGGCAAGCCACAGGCCATCAAGTCGTGGGAAACCGACGCCAACCTAGAGACGGCCTTTAAACGCTCGATGGTGCCGTGGTTCCAGCGGGTGGCGCGTCAGATCGGCCACGACACCTATGCCAAGCGGCTAAAGGCCATGACCTACGGCTCAGGCGACCCGTCCGGCCCGGTCGATCAGTTCTGGCTTGGCCCAGAGGCTGGCGGCGGCCTGACCATCTCAACCCGCCAACAGGCCGATTTCCTGCATCGTCTCTATAGCAGCCAGCTTCCAGTGAAGGCGGCAAGCGTGGTCACGGTGACCAAGATCATGGTCGACGAGACCCGCGGCAAGGCCGTGATGAGCGGCAAGACCGGCACCTGCTCCAGCATCGCCGATGGCTCGCGCAATGTCGGCTGGTGGGTCGGGCGGCTCTATAGCCCGGACCGCGATCTGGTTTTTGCCCTGTCGATGGAGGGCCAGAACGCCTTGCCCGGGCGCGAGCTTCAAATCCGGCTCAAATCCGCCTTCGCTAAGGCCGGGCTCTGGCCGCAAAGCTAGCGGCTAGGGAACCAGCGCATAGTCCCCGCTGACATCGATCCGCAAGGTCAACTCGCCGCCAGACACCGGCGTCGAGCCCGCGTCCGCCCCCATCTTGGCCATGGCCATCAGGGCCATCGGGCGGGGCTCAGGGCTGCCGCCGCCTTCGGACAGGCTGACCAGTCGCACGGTACGATGACCCGTGGCTCCGGCATAGAGATCGGCCTTGGCCTTTAGCGCCTTAACGGCGGCTAGCCGCGCCGCATCTTCAAGGCTCTGGGCGTTTTTGAGGCCAAAGCTGATGCCGTTGACCTGATTGACCCCGGCCTCGACCACAGCATCGAGCACCGGCCCTAGGCGCGGCAGATCATTGACCATGATCGTCACAGCGTTCGAGGCTTGGTAGCCCGTCAGCTTAGGGGCCTCGTTCTGCGCATAGCTATATTGCGCACTCAGATCGATGGACGAGGTCTGGATGTCGCGGGCTGCGAGGCCCTGTTTCATCAACATCGCCATCACCTTGCTCATCCGCTCGCGGTTCTGGGCCATGGCCTGCGCGGCCGTCGGCGCGAGGGTCTGGACCCCGACACTGATCGCCGCCCGATCAGGAGCCGCCTTGACCTCGCCATAGGCGCTGAGGTGCAGCAGGGGAGCGGCGGTGGGGGACCGTGTCTGGGCGCTGGCCGCACTGATCGCTATGCCGGTCAACAGTAGGCCAAGGCTGGCTGCCCGGGTTAGCCGCACGAAAGGGTGGGGGTGAGCAGGGGTCATGAGCGTCTCTCCAAGGGGCCGCGCCAGCCAACAGGCCAACGTCATCCGTGTCCATATGAAAAAGCTAGTCCCTCGAACATGAACCGGGCCTTTATGACACGGTCATGTCGTGCTAACTCGCCCTGCACCCGCAAATGGGGGCCTGTAGCTCAATGGTTAGAGCCGACCGCTCATAACGGTCTGGTTGGGGGTTCGAGTCCCTCCAGGCCTACCAACTTATTGATTTTATTAAATAATTTATATTCCTCCCGTCTAACGGTTAGTCATTATCCGTGGGGATCGACACGTTTTCCGGCTATTGGCCTTGCGATGATAAGTTCCCAGAATTTAGCAAAATGCCCCGGAGGCTTGCGCTGCCAACGTTTATGCAGCCATTCCAGATGCTCATAGATCGCCTGCCTGCTGCGTTGGTCCCGCATTTGGAAAATCACCGCTTCGCAGGTTTCATAGGCCGCAAGAAGGGTGCCCCTTTGGGTGTCTAAGACCATCCTTTCGTCGAAATCACCATTGCGAATACCCGCTGCAATTAGCTCATAGTGATTCAAAACTTCGCGAAAATGACCCCGCAGTGGGTGCTCTGGATCAAGGATATCGGGACATTTTTTGTCTGCGATATGGGGACGTATCTTGTCCTGAGAGTCGCGAAAGTCTCGGTTAAACGAGGCTTGCAACATCACGTTCAGGGTATGTTGTTTTCGGGCTAGAAACCGGTTCCGACGTGCTGTCCATAGCCACCCAATGGTCGCGAGTATGGCGGCGATCAGGGTCACATCCTGCGGAGCGAGATGGAAACAGGATTGAATTTTTTCTTGCATTGGCGATGCCTTGGTCGCTACTATGGGTATGTGATCTGGCTTCCGCTGATCTCAAAACAAAGGGAAATTGCATGTCTATGGCTCGGGAAATCGACACTGGCTGGTAAGTCCAAGCCCATCTTTCAATCCGAGCCCCGGCACTTCGCTGGGGCTTTTTTTATGGCCATAGTCCGTCTTGCAAATTGCCTTCACCTATTAAAACACAAGGGTGTTTTTCAAACAATGCTGCTTTAGATTCCTATAATCCGCTAAACCACATGATCCGGTTCGAGCGGGCAGGGGTGGGCTCCGGTTTCGAATTGGAGGGTGGGGTGGTCGATCTTGAACAGGGCCTTCAGGTCTTGGCCGATGCGGGCGGTGAGGGCGTCGTTGATGTGATCATCCTCGCAGACCAGATGGGCGGTCAGGGCCGTTGAGGTCGTGCTCAGGGGCCAGATGTGCAGGTCGTGGACCGAGGTGACGCCCTCCAGACCTATCAGATAGGTGTGGACCGCGTCTCGCGAGATGCCGCGTGGGACCTGATCGATGGCCATGGCGGCGGAGTCCTTCAACAGGTCCCAGGTGCCCAGCGCCACCACGCCGACCAGAACCAGACTGACGACGGGATCGAGCCACAGCCAGCCCGTCAGGCCCATGGCCAGTCCGGCCACCACCACTCCGGCTGAGATGCCTGCGTCCGAGGCCATGTGCAAAAAGGCCCCGCGCAGATTGATGTCGTCCTTGCGGCCGCGCATGAACATCAGGGCGGTCAGGCCATTGATGACGATGCCGATGGCGGCGACGATCATGACGGTGCGGCTCTGGATCGGTTCGGGCGCGCCAAACCTCTGGATCGCCTCCCAGCCAATCGCGCCGATGGCCAGCATCAGCAACATGCCATTGGCCAGCGCTGCCAAGATTGAGGTGCGGCCAAAGCCATAGGTCCTCTGGCCCGTCGGTGGCCGCCGCGACAGCCATGCCGCGCCCCAAGCCAGCAACAACCCTGCCACGTCGCTGAGATTATGCCCCGCATCAGCCAGCAGCGCGAGCGAGTTGGCCAGCAACCCATAGGTCACCTCAACCGCCAGAAAGCCAATGTTCAGAACCACCCCCACCCCAAAGGCGAGATCGAAATTGGCCGGAACGTGGCTGTGGTGGTGGTGGTGGCTGTGTCCGTGATGATCATGCCCATGGTGATCATCATGATGATGGTCCGAGGCCTTGTGAGAATGATGGTCAGACTTGGACATGGACAGGCTCACAACCGCTACGCCCCGACCGGTTCTGGTGAGGAGGATTCGGTTCGGTTTA
>CALFYB010000340.1 GCA_937952995.1 uncultured Caulobacteraceae bacterium | reverse complement strand
CGTGGCTCTGGTCGTGGCGGACAAGACCTTGGCCCCCTCGCTGGCCGAACTGGAGGCCTGCGTGCGCGAGCAACTGGCCCGCTTTAAACATCCTCGCAAGATCATCCTCGTCGAGGACTTGCCGCGCAATGCGATGGGCAAGGTTCAGAAAAATGTACTGCGCGATCTCTATCGCGACTGTTTGAAGAGCTAGGGCCGAAAAGGGGCGGATCGCTCGGACCCGCCCCAATCGTTAGGATCAACCGGCCAACAGGGCCCAGAAGATCATCAGCAGACCGGCCGTGCTGCCCAGCCAGACCAGCGAACGCACCTGACGCACGCCAAAGGCATAGAGCGGCACATAGGCCACGCGGCCCCAGAAATAGATCTGTGCGCCCAAGGCTGTGGTGCTGGATTCCTTGCCGGCCACATGCGCGATCAGGACGGCGGCAATGAACAGGGGCAAGGTCTCAAACAGGTTGTTTTGCGCGCGGCGCAGGCGCTCGGCCATAGCGCTCAGCGGCGGCATCTCTTCGTCACGCGGGCCGGTATTCCACTTCAAGCCATATTGGCCGGTGCGAGCGATGTCGAAGGCGAGAATTTGCACGAAGGCCAGGACGAGGGTCCAGGTCAGCATGGTCAGTTCGGTGTTCATGGCGGTTCCCCCTTTACCGTGCTTTAACGACGGTGAACCTGCGGATATGACGACCCAAAGGGTTAATGGTTTACTATCGATCCGCCGCCGCCCAAGGAGCACCATTATGACCTTCAAGCCCCTGATCGCCGCGCTCTGCCTTTGGTCCCTCAGCAGCGGCGTCACCAATGCCGCCACGATCAGGACGGGGGACAGGATCGACGGCGTGCCGGTGATTGAACAACTGGATGTGGCTGATCTACCGAGCGGCAGCCTGTCGCGGTTCTTTTTCCGGGTGACCGATCAGGCGACGGGGCAAGGCTGGTACGTGCCGGTTCTGGTGGCCAAGGGCGCGGCTCCCGGCAAGCGCCTGTTGCTCACCGCTGCGGTCCATGGCGATGAGCTGACCGGTATCGGGGTGATCCAAGACCTGTTCAAGGATCTCGACCCCAAAAGTCTCAAGGGTGTGGTGATCGGTGTTCCGGGCCTCAATCAGCCGGGCCTTCTGCAGGCCGCGCGGGAGTTCAAGCCCAGCCACGGGGCGACGGGGGCCAATCTGAACCGCAAGATGCCCGGAGACATCAATGGCGACGAGATCGTCAATGTCTATGCCGGTCGCCTCTGGACCCAGCTGTTCATGGGCAATGCCGACATGGCGGTCGATCTGCACACCCAGTCGCGCGGCACGCTCTATCCCTTCTATGTCTTTGCGGAGACCCCTGCCGCCAAGCATATGGCCGACCTCCTGCGCCCTGACGTCATCGCCCTTGATCCGGGCGTGAGGGGCACCATCGAAAATGAGTTCAACCCTGTCGGCATCCAAGCGGTGACCGCTGAACTCGGCGCGCCCGAGGTGTTTGATCCGGCCATGACCCGCCGCGCCCTGACCGGTATTCGCAACCTGATGATCGATGCGGGCATGACCAGCGGCAAGGTCGATCTGTCTGGCCCTGAGCCCTATGTCGGCAATGACACCACCGATATCACCGCCCAGCGCGGCGGCTATGTCCGGGTCAAGGTCGCCATCGGCCAGACGGTCAAGACCGGCGACCTGCTGGCCACCGTGTCCGACCCCTTCGGCACGGTCGTCGCAACCGCTGTCGCACCGCACGATGGACAGGTCCTGTCGGTCGCCACCACCCCGATCCATGAGATCGGGGAGATGATGGTTCGGCTAATCTATTGGAAAACCGCCAAGCCCTAATCGGACCTATCGGCGAAGCGTAATGCCAACCCGGATCTGACGCGGCGCGCCATAGCTGTCGACCCCATCAGCGGTCTGGCCGATGGAGATCTTGGCGTCGGTGACATTATCCGCCGCGATATAGAGATCGGTTCCCTTGACCAACTGCCAATTGGCACGCAGGTCTGTCGAGGTCGCGGGGCCAAGCTTGCGCGCATTGAGGTCGTCTTCGAAGCGCGAGCCTTCGAGACGCAAGTCGCCATTGAGGCTGAGGCGCGGCACGGGCGTCCAGGTCAGGGAGGCCACGGTGGTCACCTCGGGGGTCTGGGCCGGGCGCTTGCCGTTAAGCTGCGCCGCAGTGCTGCCGCCATCGACCCGCGCATGGGTGGCCGAGATCGCCGCGCGCAGTTTGAGCGTCTGGGTCAGATCGGTCGAGGCTTCAGCCTCCAAGCCATAGGCATCAATCTGTCCGGCATTTTGGCGTTGGCGCAGAACGCCGCCCGCCGGAATGAACCCAGCGGTCGGGAAGGTCTTTGGCCCGATGCCGACCGTGACATTGGTGATGGGATCGCTGATCCGATTGACGAAGCCGCCGATGCTCCAAGTCCAAGCCTGATCGCCGCCGATGGCCAGATCAATCCCGCCCAGCCGCTCGGGCTTGAGGGCAGGATTGGCTTCGGTCACGTCATTGCCGACGCGGAAGGGACGATGAAGCTCGTTCAAGGTCGGTGTGCGGAAACCCGAATAGGCCGCAGTTCTAATCCACTGGTTCTCACCCAAACTGCGACGCAGGCCAAGGCGAGCCGTGGGCTGGATGCCATCCTTGTTGGCTGAGGTCTGAGCCAAGGTCACGGCACCGGTCTGAATATCCCGCTCGCGGCGGAAGCCATCGCTGGAGGACCAGCGGTCAACCCGCGCCCCGCCCGCGAGCAGCCAAGGACCCATCTGGCGCGAGGCTTCGGCATAGGCACCGATGACCTGGGTCTGGCCCCCGGCGCGGCGATCACGGGTGAAGACGCCGTTCAGGTAACGGAACTTTTCATGTACCTCGCCGTCGGTCAGCCGGGCATCGGCCCCGACCTCCGCGCTCCAACCGGGCTGAACCCAGCGCCAAGCGGCGTTGGCACCATAGCCGGTCGAGGGGGTCTCATATTGTTCATTGGCCGGGGTGGTCGTCGCCCGCCCCGCCGCCACGGCTGCGGAACTGTTGGCAAGGTCTGATTGGCGCACCCACGCCTGAAGCCGCCATCCGGCTGCGTTTGGCCGGGCGTCGCGCACGAGGGTCAGGCTGGCCTGCTGGCCCTCAACACGGCTATTGGCCCCGCGAAGGCCTGCGCCGCGTTCTTCTTCATAGGCCCCGATACGCAGAGCGCCGACGGCATTGCCAATATCGCCCTGCAAGCGCGCCGAGGCGGTCCAGCTGTCCAGACCTGCTCGAATGTCCGCCGCGCCTGCCTTTGAACCGCGCACCGGCACATAGCCGTCGGAATGTTCCTTGCTGCCCACGAGCAAGAGCGGACCAGTGGCGGCCGACACGGCCAGCCTCTGCGCGCCCAATTCCCCCGCGGAAAGGTCCACAACAGAACCGCTTGCAGGCCCGGCCTCATCGAGACTGACCACGCCGGTCAAGGCCCCCGCGCCATAGGCCCCTGCACCCGCGCCGCGTACGACTGAAGCGCCAGACAGCCCCTCAGGCGCCAGCGCGGTCCAGATCACCCATCCGCCAAAGGGATCGTTCTGCGGCACGCCGTCCAGCGTCACCAGGGCTCGGCCCGCACCCGACGGGGCAATGGCGCGCAATGACACCCCTTGCGAGGTCGGATTGGCAGAGAGACTGGAGGTGCGCCGAAAGAGCGATGCGCCCGGAACCGCCTTCAGCGCCTCGTCCAATCGCGGCGAGGCCTGCAGGTCCTCAGCCTTCAAACGAACAATGGAAAAGACAGGATCAGTGGGGGAAGGCGACAGGCGGGCCGCTCGAACAACGATGGTTTCAACCGGCGCACGATCGACCTGAGCGAGCGGTTGAGCGGTAGGCATATCCATAATCATTCGAGACGTCGTCCTATTTAAAGATCAAACCTGACCGAAGGCGCTTAATGGGCGCGAAGCAACCCTTTATTGGGCCTTGAACCGTTGCCATCGTCGCGCCGATGCAACATGATCGTCGGCAACCTAGATACTAATCAATCGTCTCACGACAAGTGGGACGAAATCAGGGCGGGAAACGATGGGAAAATTTTCAATCATCGGGGCGCTGACCGCGTCCCTACTTTTGGTGGCATGCCACCCTGGTCCAAAAGCGGGCAAGGTTGATGCTGTTCGCCTGACGGCGGCCGATTCCGATGGCAGCAACTGGATGTCCTACGGACGGACCTATTCAGAACAGCGCTATAGCCCCCTGACCCAGGTCAATACCGACACGGTTGCTAAGCTGGGCGTGGCCTGGTCGCACGAATTTGACACCGACCGCGGTCAAGAGGCCACGCCTCTGATCGTCGACGGCACCCTCTACACCACCACCAACTGGTCCAAGGTCTATGCGTTCGACGCCAAGACCGGCGCGCCAAAGTGGTCCTATGACCCCAAGGTCGATGGCAAGCGCGGCTTCAGCGCCTGCTGTGACACGGTCAATCGCGGCGTCGCGGTTTGGAACGGCATGGTCTATGTCGGAGCCCTTGATGGCCGACTGATCGCGCTCGATGCCGAGACCGGCAAGGTCAAATGGTCCGTCGTGACCGTCGACCAGTCCAAGCCCTACACCATCACCGGTGCCCCTCGGGTCATCAAGGGCAAGGTCATGATCGGCAATGGCGGCGCGGAATATGGCGTACGCGGTTATCTGTCGGCCTATGATGCGGCAACCGGCAAGCTCGATTGGCGCTTCTATACGACCCCCAATCCTGAGGGAAAGCCCGACGGCGCGGCCTCGGACAAGGTTCTGGCTGAAAAGGCCAACGGCACCTGGTTCGGTGACGGTTGGAAGAAGACCGGCGGCGGTGGCACCGTGTGGGATGCCATGGCCTATGACCCAGACCTCGACATCCTCTATATCGGTACCGGTAACGGCTCGCCCTGGAACCACATGAAGCGTTCGAACGGCAAGGGGGATAACCTGTTCCTGTCCTCCATCGTCGCGCTCAAGCCCGACACCGGTGAATATGTCTGGCACTATCAGACAACGCCTGGCGAAAGCTGGGACTACACCGCCGTTCAGCACATCATGCTGGCAGAGATGGATATCGGCGGTAAGACCCGCAAGGTCGTGATGCAGGCCCCCAAGAACGGCTTCTTCTACGTTCTGGACCGCGCGACCGGCGAGTTGATCTCGGCCAAGAACTACATCCCCATCACCTGGGCCACGGGCGTCGACATGAAGACCGGCCGTCCAATCGAGGTCCCCGGCGCGCGCTATGAAAAGAACCCGGCTCTGGCCATGCCCGCCCCTTACGGCGGTCACAACTGGCATCCTATGGCGTACAGCCCCAAGGAAAACCTGGTCTATATCCCGGCCATGTCGGCGCCCTTCGGCTATAAGGACGATCAGGCCTATGTTCACCAGCAGGGTAAGTGGAACGTTGGCATTGATACGCTAGCGACCGCCCTTCCT
>CALFYB010000339.1 GCA_937952995.1 uncultured Caulobacteraceae bacterium | reverse complement strand
AAGCCCTCAAGGGGGTCAATGCCGACTCGTCCTTGGGTGAGGTCTGGGCCTGCTTGAGCACCAAGACGGACGCAACGCCACTCAAGACCTTAGGCACCGCCAAAGTTGCGCCATGGGCAAAGGACTTTCTTCGCGCAGAACAGGACCGGCTAGGCGATGTTCGAGCCCTATTGAACAAGGCAAAGGTGGCGCAGGACACCATCCATGTGCTGACGCTGGCCCAAGCCTATGTGACCGCCTATGAGTCCTATAAGGCACTGCATAGCGCGCTGGATTTTGGGGACCTGATCGTCAAGACGCTGGAGCTTTTGACCCTGCGGTCGGACGCCGCCTGGGTGCTCTATAAGCTCGACGGCGGCATTGATCATGTGCTGGTCGACGAGGCGCAGGACACAGCCCCGGACCAATGGAACATCATCCGAGCCCTGACCGAAGAGTTCTTTGTCGGGGCCGGAAGGTTGCGCGGCGAGAGCAGTGATCAGCGAACGGTCTTTGCGGTTGGTGATGAGAAACAGTCGATCTTCTCGTTCCAAGGGGCCGATCCCGCCCGCCTTCTGGCTGAGAGCCAGCATTTCCAAACCCTGATCGACGAGGTTCAGGGTCAGTTCAAGGCGGTGTCCTTGGCTGAAAGCTGGCGCTCGACACCCGAGGTGCTCAGCTTCGTTGACAGCGTCTTCCTCGATCCAGAGGCGCGGCTTGGCCTGAGCCCACCGCAGGCCGATGGCGAGGGCCCGCTCAATGTCATCACCCACTTGGCGCGGCGACCCGCAGGCTTCGGGGCCGTGGACCTGTGGCCTCTGGTGCAGAACCCGCCCAAGCAAGAGGTCGACCCTTGGAAGCCGGTCGATGCAGAGCCCGAAAAGAGCGCCAATAAGGTCCTGGCGCAACAGATCGCCGATGACATCAAGGCTCAAGTCCAGCGCGGTGACGCCGTACAGGATCGCGACTCCAAGACCGGTGGCCTGCGACCCGTCAGCTATGGCGATTTCCTGATTCTGGTGCGCCGACGCGGGCCCCTGTTCCAAGAGGTGATCCGAGCCCTCAAGCGCGAGGGCGTTCCGGTCGGCGGCGCGGACCGGCTTAAGCTATCTGAGCATGTGGTGTTCAAGGACCTGCTCGGCCTCGCGCAGTTTTGTCTGTTCACGGACGATCACCTGATGCTGGCGGCCTTGCTGCGCTCGCCCTTCTGTGATGTGGACGAAACGTCGCTCTATGATCTGGCCCATGATCGGCAGGGCGGACTGTGGGCGGCGTTGAGCGTGCGGGGCGATGAGCGTCCGGAATGGTTAGCCGCTCGCCAGTTTTTCGGGTGGGCGAAACAGGCCGCTGCCACCACCTCGCCCTTTGACTTCTATGCCAAGGTGATGAGCCGATTGGACAGCACCGGCCGCTCGATGCGTGAGCGGTTGTTGAGCCGTCTGGGCAAGGAGGCCGAAGAGGCGCTGGACGCCTTCCTCGCCCAAGCCTTGGCGGCCGAGGCGCGAGGCGTTCACGATCTGGAACAGTTCGTCGCCGATATGGCCGCCCTTGAGATCGATGTGAAACGCGAGCAGGAGGACGGCAAGGGCGAGGTTCGGGTGATGACCGCCCACGGTGCCAAGGGCTTGGAGGCGCCCATCGTCTATCTGCCTGACACGGCGACCAAGTCCTCCGCCCAAGGCACCAACCTGATGCAGGATGCAAACGGTGCCTTCTATTGGGCTCCCAAAAAGATCAACGATATTGAACCGACCGCAGAGGCTCGGCAGTTGCGCGCTCAGGCCTCGGACCATGAGAGCCTGCGCCTACTCTATGTCGCTCTGACAAGGGCGCGGGACCGTCTGGTGGTCTGCGGTGTTGAGCCGGGCAGGGCGAGCCTCAAGATCGGCAGTTGGTATGACTATGTCGAACGGGCTCTGAACAAACCCGCCGTCGCCGATCAAGTCCGGGACGTGCCCTTTCTGGACCGTGAGTTGCGCCGGTTCGGGGCCGATCCGGTCCTTGCGGAGCGCAGCGATAGGGTGGTGGAGACAGCAGCCACCCTGCCCGCTTGGGCGCGCGCGCTCGCCAAACAGGAGGCCATCGGAACCCGCTATGCCTCCCCCTCGACCTTGGCGGAATCGGACAAGGGCCCTGCCCCGTCGCCGCTCGCCACCCTCGGCGGGCTTGGTCGCTATCGGCGGGGTGATTTGATCCATAAGCTGTTGCAGGTCCTGCCTGATCTGCCACCAGAGCGGTTCGAAGCGGGCGCACAGCGGATCCTTGCCCGTGAACGCGATCTGACCGATGCCCAGCGGATTGAGATGACCGACGCCGCCTTGGCCGTCCTGACCGACCCGCAATTTGCCGCCGTCTTTGGCCCCGGCTCTCGGCCGGAAGTGGCCATTGCAGGCCGGGCTGAAGGATTGCCGGAACATCTCGCCATATCTGGCCGGGTCGACCGATTGGTCGTCTCTGCCGAGCGGGTCCTCGTGGTGGATTATAAGACCAATCGGCCTGCGCCCTCGACCATCGAAAAGGCCGACCGGTCCTATCTGGTCCAGATGGCGGTCTATGTGGCGGTCCTGCGCGAGGTGTTCCCCGGCCGGACCATCGAGGCGGCGCTGGTCTGGACCGATGGACCGAAGTTGATGCCTGTGCCCTCAGATCTGATTGCCAAAACCCTTGAGGGCTTGAACAACCATTGATCCGTGACAGCAATGGACCTACATGCAAAATGAAGGGCAACATTGAGACGCGGGGCCGATTGAGTCGGGCGCGCCGTTAAGGAACAGATTTATGAGCACGGTAAAGATTACCGACGAGACCTTTGATCAGGCGGTTTTGCAGGCTGAGCTGCCGGTTCTGGTGGACTTCTGGGCGGAATGGTGCGGCCCCTGCAAGCAGATCGCGCCTGCGTTGGAACAGATCTCCGAAGAGCTGTCCGGCCTCGTGACCATCGCCAAGCTCAATATCGAAGACAGCCCCACGACGCCTTCACGCTATGGCGTACGCGGCATCCCGACCATGATGCTGTTCCGCGGCGGTCAGATGTCGTCCATGAAGGTCGGTGCCATGCCCAAGCAAAAGATCTTGGAATGGCTGCAAGAGTCCGGCGTTCAACCCGCCTAAGACCCTCTGGCGACCGAACCGCTTCGGCCTCTAGCCAGCCTTTGCCAATCGCTCTGCCGCTTCGCACCAGAACCCGAACAGGTCTGGCGCGTAGCTCGGCGGGGTGTAGGCGTCGACGCAATCGGCGCTGATCACATCATAACGAACCGGCGAGTGGGCGACGATGGTTCCCGCCATGCAGCCCGGCGCGAAGGCTGGGCTTTCAGCATCAAACACGCTGCCGATGGTCAAGAGCGTCCGCCAGCCGGGGCCACTGATCCGCAAGCGCCGTAGGGCTCCAGACATATCGGTTGCCGAGCCGTCTTTACCGAGCGCGGCGGTCAAGGTGGCCAAGGTCAGGTCACCGTCAGCCGGACTGGTCCGCATCAGCCAAGTGTTCTGCTCGACCCAGATCACGCGCGACGCGCCAAGGTCCGCACTCTTACAGACCCCGGGCAGAGTGCCGCCTAAGACCTTGGCCAAACGCGCCTGCGCGGCCTTGTGGCCAGACCAGATTTCGAACCGCAGTAAGCGCGACGGCTCGGGCGTCTGAAGGGTCACAACATCAGGATGGGCGGCGTTAGTCACGATACTGTACTCCGGCCACGTCATAAAATACCGGCGCGGTCACCTTGACCTTGGCCGTCTGATTGCGGGTCGGGGACCAGGCGATCAGGCTTTCATCGGTGCGGCTAAAGCCGTCGCGCAGGAAGCCCAGCGCGATAGACCCGCCCTTGATCACATTCAAACCCGCCGCCGTGACATGCCCGACGGGCAAGGTCTTGGGGGCAGTCAGCAGCATCGAGCCCTCAGGTATGGCGCTGCCATCGACGGCCTCGAGGCCGATCATCTGAAGACGGCCCGACTCCGCAAAAGCAGGCCTCTGCAAAGCCGTGTGCCCAATATATCCGCCCGCTGGCCGCAGCATCTTGCTCAGACCCAGATCATGGGGCGAGGCCCGGCCATCAATTTCGCCGCCGACGACGATGTGGCCTTTTTCGATGCGCAAGATCTCAAGGGCCTCAAGGCCATAGAGACAGCCGCCGAGATCGCGCGCCGCCTGGGCAATCGCGGCCCAAACCGGTGCGATCTGGTCGGACGGGGCATAGATTTCAAAGGCCCGCTCGCCGCTATAGCTGGCCGCGAGGGTCAAGGTTGGAACCCCGGCCAACGCGCCCCGGTCAAGGGACATGTGACGCGGAACGGCCATTTGCGGCAGCACAGCGGCGACGACGTCCTTGGCCAAGGGCCCGGCCACAGCCACGGCAGCCCAATGCTCCTGCACATTGGCCACGGCGACCTTCAGCTCAGGCGCGAGGACCTTGCGGACATAGGACAGGTGCGCGGCCATGCGGTCGGCCCCGCCGGTCGAACTGGTCAGGAGGAAGCGGTTTTCCTCGGTGCGCCAGACCGTGCCGTCATCCATGACCATGCCATCTTCGCGCAGCATGATCGTATAGCGACCCCGGCCCACGGCCAGCTTGCCCACCGTGGTGGCGCAGATCAGTTCTAGGAATATGGCCGCGTCAGGGCCGGACACATCGAACTTTCCGAGCGTCGAGACATCGGTCACCCCGACCTTGGTGCGCACGGTCAAGGACTCGCGCAAGGCCGCCTGATGCAGGTTCTCTGCGCCCATCGGATAGGCGCGGGGGCGGTGCCAATAGCCGACCGGTTGCCAGATCGGCTGTTCAGCGGCGTGGATGTTGTAAAGCACGGGCCGACGACGTGGATCCAGATGGGCACCCGTCGCCTCTGCCGCCAGCACGCCCAAGGTCACAGGCGTATAGGGCGGGCGGAAGGTGGTCAGACCGACGGAGGGCACAGGCCGTCCCTCGGACTTGGCCAGACGCGCCAGACCGACCAGATTGCTGGTCTTGCCCTGATCGGTGGCCATGCCCAGCGTCGTATAGCGCTTGAGATGCTCGACCGACCGGTAGCCTTCACGCCAGGCCAGATCGAGATCGGCGGCGGTGACGTCGTTTTGATAGTCGACAAAGGCCTTCTTGAGGCTGGCCTGAGGCGCAGGCTCCCAGTCGGCGATGATGTTCAGGGCCACATCATCCTCAGCGGCGCAGGTCGGCGCAGCCTTCGCCTTGGCCTTATCCGACGCCTTGGTCCAACCACTGAGCAGGGTGGCGCTGAGGCCATCAGCCCCGGCAGCGGCCCCGACCGTGGTCTGATTTTGGCGGGTCAGGTCTGGGCTGAAGGATCCGGAAAGCTCGTCCCACGCCAAGGTGCCGCCCGCCTGCATGTGCAGATGGACCACCGGCGAGAAGCCGCCAGAGACCGCGATCAGGTCGCAGTCCAGAGCCGTGACCTTGCCGCCAATCAGGGCGCTTGCCGCCTTGAGGCCCTTGGCCGAGCCCTTTGCCGCGATCAGCTTGGCCCCGAAATGGACCGGCAGCTGCGCTACGGCCTTTTGGACCAAGGCACTGCGGTCCCCATCAGCAGGGCGGCTATCGAGGACGGCGGCAATAGACGCACCGGCCTCAGCCAAGGCCAGCGCTGTGCGGTAGGCGTCATCATTGTCGGTCGTGATGACCGCTCGCGACCCGGCCCGCACGCCATAGCGGCGCAGATAGGTCCGCACGGCACCTGACAGCATAACGCCGGGAAGGTCGTTGCCTTCAAACAGACGGGGCCGCTCGAACGCGCCGGTCGCAAGGATCACCTTGCCTGCCCGCACGCGCCAAAGCCGCTGGGCTAGACCATCGGGGCCGGGCGTTTGGCCCGGCTCGGTGAGACGCTCAACGAGGTTGACCAGATCATGATCGTAATAGCCCGCCGCTGTGGTCCGGGTCAGGATGCGCCCGCCCGCCGCGATCAAGGTCTCGCGCGCCTTGGCGATCCAAAGGTCAGAGGCAAGGCCGTCGATGGTCGCAGGGTCGGTCAGCAAAGAGCCGCCGATGCGCTCATCCTGTTCGGCCAAGATCACCCGCGATCCTGCCGCGCTGGCCGAGAGGGCGGCGGCTAGGCCTGCCGGTCCAGAGCCGACAACCAGCACGTCACAGAAGGCGGCGCGGTGCTCATAGACGTCGGCATCGGCCTTGGTCGGCGGCATGCCCAGACCGGCCATCTGGCGGATCAGATGCTCGTACAGTAGCCAGAGCTTGGGCCCGCCAAAGAAGGTCTTGTAATAGAAACCGGCCGGAATGAACGGCGAGATCAGGCTGTTGAGGCCGCCCAGATCAAAGCCAAGGCTTGGCCAACGGTTCTGGCTCTGGCTCTGCAGGCCCTCATAGATGAAGACATCGGTGGCGCGGCTATTGGGCTCGTAGCGCCCGCCAGATCCAGCCTGGACCAGCGCGCTCGGCTCTTCGATGCCTGCCGCCATGACGCCGCGAGGGCGGTGATATTTGAAGCTGCGACCAAACAGAACCACGCCGTTGGCCAACAGGGCCGAGGCGAGGCTATCCCCGGCAAAGCCCTGATAGGTCTTGCCGTCAAAGACGAAGCTCACCGGACGCGAGCGATCAATCAGGCCGCCATCGGCAAGGCGCATTGGGCCGCTCATGAGGGGGTTTCCATGTCGACGGGCACAACAGCGCTGATCTGGTGATTATGGGTGTCGCGGTGAACCTTGAGCCAGCCGGCGCAGCCATAGGTATGGCGCCATAGCTCCCAAGACGGTCCGCGCGGATTTTCACGCGTGAACAGCTTGTGGATCAGGTCCGGCAAGGTCTCGGTCGGGGTCACAATCGAGGCCAAAGGACGCTCGAAGGTGAATTCGGCCTGGGCTCGGGGTCCGCAGTTGGGGCAGGCGATCAACAGCATGGGGGCCTCAACGGTGATGCGGCATGGGACCGGACCCGGTCTCGTCGATGGTCGCGCCGGTCTCGAACCGGTCTAGGCTAAAGGGCGCATTGAGCGCGTGGGGCTCGCCCTTGGCCAAGGTGTGGGCGTAGGTCCAACCCGAGGCCGGAGTGGCCTTGAAGCCGCCATAGCACCAGCCGCCATTGAGATAGAGGCCCTCGACCGGCGTGGTGCCAATGATCGGCGATCCATCAAAACTCATATCGGTCGTGCCCGCCCAAGAGCGCAGCATCCGAAGGCGCGACAGGGCCGGGAACAGCGCAATGCACTGACCGGCGACACCCTCAATCCGGTCGGGACGACCGCGCTGGGAATAGGTCGGATAGAGGTCTGGATCGCCGCCCATGACGATCTCGCCCTTGTCCGACTGGCTGACATAGGCGTGGATCGATTGGGACATGATGACCATGTCGATCATCGGCTTGACCGGCTCAGAGACAAAGGCCTGCAACAGGTGCGACTCGATGGGAAGGCGAAGGTCCGCCATGGCCGCGACCTGACCGGAATTGCCCGCGACGCAGATGCCGACCCGGTCCGCACCGATCGTGCCGCGCGTGGTCTGAACGCCCGTGACCCGGCCACCGACCATGTCCATGCCCAGAACTTCGCAGTTCTGGATCACATCAACGCCCAGCGCATCGGCGGCGCGTGCATAGCCCCACGCCACAGCATCATGGCGCGCCGTACCGCCGCGCGGCTGGTTCAGGGCCCCGACGATGGGGTAGCGAGCCTTGTCGGACAGGTCGAGCAGGGGCAGCTTTTTGCGAAGCTGGTCCATGGTCATGAATTCAGCATCAATACCCGCTGCGCGCATGGCATCGCCGCGCTCGGCTAGACGGATCATGTCACTGTCCGAATGACCTAGGAACATGGCCCCGCGCTGGCTGAACATGACATTGTAGTTGAGGTCGTCGCTCATCCCCTCCCAGAGCTTGAGCGAGAACTCGAACAGATTGTGCAGGGCCGGTTGGCGATAGTTGGAACGCACGATGGTGGTGTTGCGGCCCGTATTACCGCCGCCGATCCAGCCGCGCTCCAGAACCGCCACATTGCGGATACCGTGCACCTTGGCCAGATAATAGGCTGTCGCTAGGCCGTGGCCGCCGCCGCCAATGATGATGACATCATAATGGGACTTGGGGGCTGGATCGCGCCAGGCCCGCTGCCAAGACTTTTGACCATTGAGCCCGCCGCGTAACAGGCTGAGGGCCGAGTAGCGCTGCATGGCGAAGGATCATCCTTTTGACTGGGGTTCATCTCATACAGGCGTTGCGAGGCTCGGCATCGCATAAAAATTATATCAATAACCACAAAAATTATATTCGCTAAAAAGGCCTTTGTGCCGTCGTCTGGGGCACAATTTTTGGGCTATAGACGCCCTTGATGCTGTTTTTGCTTTGCTAAAGGCCCGGACAAGATGACCACAACACCCGCAACTGCCGATAAGGGCCAGTTTATCCTGATCCTCAAATGCCCTGACCGTAAGGGTATCGTCGCCGCTGTTTCCGGTTTTCTGGCCGACAATGATGCCTCGATCTTGGAGTCCAATCACTTCAATGAGCGGATGACCGATCAATTCTATATGCGCACGGTCTTTTGTCAGGACGGCGATGACATGCCGCCGGTCGACGCCTTGCGCAAGGGTTTCGACCTGATCGCCCGCCGTTTCAACATGGAGTGGGAACTGTTCGACGCGAGCATTAAGCCCAAGGTGCTGATTGCCGTTTCGAAGTTCGGCCACTGTCTCTATGACCTGCTGCACCGCTGGCGCAGTGGCATCTTGCCGGTCGATATTGTTGGCGTGGTGTCCAACCATGACGATATGCGCTCGTTCGTCGAATGGAGCGGCATCCCCTATTTCCACCTGCCCGTGACCAAGGACAGCAAGGCCGAGCAAGAGGCGGCCTTCTTGGGTCTGGTGAAGGATCTCGACGTCGATCTGGTGGTTCTGGCGCGCTATATGCAGATCCTGTCGCCGGACCTGTGCCGCGCCCTATCGGGACGTTGCATCAATATCCATCACTCGTTCCTGCCCAGCTTCAAGGGGGCCAAGCCCTACCATCAGGCCTTCGAGCGGGGGGTCAAGATCATCGGGGCCACGGCGCACTATGTGACCACCGACCTCGATGAAGGTCCGATCATCGAACAGGGCGTGCAGCGCGTCGACCATGGCGATACCCCAGACGATCTGGTCGAGATTGGCCGGGATGTGGAATGTAACGTGCTCGCCCGCGCCGTGCTGTGGCATGTCGAACGCCGCATCGTGGTCAATGGCCGCAAGACGGTGGTGTTTTCCTAAGGCTCAAACCGCCCTTCGCCTTGACAGCAAGCCCCCTGCCCATGCTCTTCTGTCCTGACGCTGCATGAGACGGCGATATGGAAACGGGTAGGAGAGCATCATGAAGGCCGCTGTTTTACGTCAGGTGGGCAGCCCCCTCCTCATCGAGCAGGTCAAGATCGGCAAGCCGGGGCCGCACGAGGTGCTGATCCGCACCGCTGCCGCAGGCGTCTGCCATTCGGACCTTCACTTCATCGAAGGCTCCTACCCCTTCCCGCTGCCCGCCGTGCTCGGCCATGAGAGCGCCGGGGTGGTCGAGCAGATCGGTTCTGAAGTTCGCACCGTAAAGGTCGGCGACCATGTCATCACTTGCCTTTCAGCCTATTGCGGCCACTGCGAGTCCTGCCTGACCGGGCGCATGTCGCTTTGCGTCAGCCCTGAGACCAAGCGCAGCGCTGGCCAAGAGCCGCGCCTGTGCGAAGAGGTCACCCCTCAGCGCCCCGGCAATATGAATCAGTTCCTCAACCTCTCCTCCTTTGCCGAGCAGATGCTGATCCACGAACATGCCTGCGTCGCCATCCGTAAGGACATGCCGCTGGATGTGGCCGCCCTGATCGGCTGTTCGGTGACCACGGGCGTGGGCGCAGTGATCCACACCTCCAATGTTCGCGCTGGCGAGACCGTGGCCGTGATCGGCTGCGGCGGCGTGGGTCTAGCGGCCATTAACGGCGCGGCCATTGCCGGAGCCGGACGGATCATCGCGGTGGACCGTTTCCCCTCCAAGCTAGAACTGGCCAAGAGCTTCGGGGCCACCGACGTGGTCAATGCCAATGACGGCGATGCCGTGGCTCAGGTCATGGAACTGACCAGCGGCGGCGTCCATCACAGCTTCGAAGCCATCGGCCTGAAGGCCACCGCCGAACAGTCCTTCAAGATGCTGCGCCGAGGCGGCACGGCCAACATTATCGGCATGATCCCCGTCGGCGTGAATATCGAGCTGCACGGGGCTGATTTCTTGGGTGAGAAGCGTATTCAAGGCTCGCTGATGGGCTCCAACCGCTTTCCCGTCGACATGCCGCGCTTGGTGGACTTCTACCTGCAAGGCAAGCTCAAGCTGGACCAGATGATCTCGCGCCGGCTCAAGCTGGAACAGATCAACGACGCCTTTGACGAACTGCGCCGGGGCGAACTGGCCCGCTCGGTCATTGTTTTCGATCAATAGGGCCTTGGCCCAGACCTCATTTTAGGAACCCAAAGAATGACCCATTATCTAACGGCTCTGGTGACGCTGCTCGCCGTCCTGACCTTCTTCTGGACCGCGCTGCGCGTTGGCATGGCGCGCGGCAAATATGATGTGAAGGCCCCCGCCACCAGCGGGCATGAAGAGTTTGACCGCTATTTCCGCGTTCAGATGAACACGATGGAGGGCCTGATCCAGTTCCTGCCTTCGCTGTGGATCTTCGTCCTGTTCGGCAACGAGCAGATCGGTGCCGCCTTGGGTCTGATCTGGATCATCGGCCGGATTATGTATGCTCTGGCCTATGTCAAGGATCCCGCGACCCGTGGCCGAGGCTTTATGATTGCTGGCCTTTCGATGCTCGCTTTGCAGCTTGGTGGCCTCTATTTTGTCATTATGGGTCTGATCCAGCACGGCATCTAAGCCAAGCGGGATGGCGCTCTGGCGTCAGCCCTAAAGCGTGGCTATAGGCACAGTAGGGCGGGCGTGAGGGCAGACCTCGCGCCCGCCCTTTGTCTTGGTCCCTTAAGGACACTGCCCGTGCAACTGCCTGTCGACCCAACCAAATTTTGGGCCTTTTTCAGCGTGATGATGGTCATGGCCGCGACGCCCGGGCCAGCCAACCTGTTCGCTGTCGCTACCGGCATGGAGCGGGGCAAGCGCGCGGCCATGGTTGGCATATTGGGCATGTCTATCGCGACTTTGGTCTGGTTCACCGCTGCAGCCGCAGGCCTCGGGGCCCTGATCCTTGCCTTTCCAAAGCTCTTTCACCTGCTAACCTTCGTCGGTGCCGCCTATCTGGTCTGGCTCGGCGGCAAGTCGCTTTGGTCGGGCCTAAAGGGCACATCAGGTCCAATCAAATCTGTCGCCGCCGCCGCAGGGCGTTCAGCCCTTCGCGATGGCTTTGTCGTGCAGATTTCCAATCCCAAGGCCTTAGTGCTGTTTAGCGCGGTCATCCCGCCCTTCCTCGAGGTCCACCGCCCTATTGCGCCTCAGATGTTCCTGTTTGCAGCGGCAACCATCGGCATGGATATGATCACCATGACGTCCTATGGCCTCGGCGGTGCCGCCATCGCTCAAAGAATGACAGAACCGAGGTTTCAACGGGTGTTTGCGATAGTCGTTGGGCTCTTGTTGATTTCGGCTGCAGGGCTCATTCTGTCACGGCACTGACCTGTGCCTAGGAGCGTCCCTGTGATCCAACTGTCTACCCTCAAGACCCTCGCCCTGATCGCCGTCGCCAGCCTCTCCTTGAGCGCATGCGTCACTGCGACGCCCTACCAGCCTCTGGCGACGGGCACAGTCCAGAGCGGCGGCTATAGCGAGACTAAGGTCGAACAGGACCGCTGGCGCATCACCTTCACCGGCAACAGCCTGACCCCCCGCGATACGGTGGAGAACTATCTGCTGCACCGCGCCGCCGAAGTGACCCTCGCCCAAGGCAAGGACTGGTTCATGATGGCCGAGCGCGGACTGGCCAAGAGCGAGCAGAAGATCATCCTGCCTGACCCGATCATTATGAGCCACATGTGGCGGCCAACGGCGATCGTCTCTCGAGGGGTCGTGGTCGGCTGGGCCAATCCGTTCATGGATGACATCGCATGGCGGATGCGCAGCGAAGAGCAGACCGTTCAGAAGTTTGAGGCCTATTCCGAGATCATTCTCGGTACCGGCCCCAAACCCGTCAACGACCCCAAGGCCTTCGACGCCAAGCAGGTCATCGAAAATCTCGGCCCAAAGGTCGTTCGGCCGAAGCCCAAGGCCTAAGGCGCTTTAACTGCGAGCCATATAAGGCACAAAAAAAGGCGCAGGCCCGAAGACCTGCGCCCTTCTTAGAAAAGTCCGTTCGGTTTAGCGCGGGGCCATACGGATGGCGCCGTCGATGCGGACATGCTCGCCATTGAAATAGCTGTTCGAGCACATTTCCACGGCCAAAGACGCATATTCCGAGGCATTGCCCAGACGCTTGGGGAAGGGCACCGAAGCGGCGAGTGCGGCCTTCACAGGCTCTGGCGCGCCCTGCATCAGCGGGGTGTTGAAGATGCCGGGCAGGATGGTGTTGACGCGGA
>CALFYB010000338.1 GCA_937952995.1 uncultured Caulobacteraceae bacterium | reverse complement strand
GATATGTTCCTTGGCGTTCCGTTCAACATCGCCTCCTACGCCCTCCTGGCCTTAATGGTGGCGCAGGCCACGGGGCTGGAGCCTGGGGAATTTGTCCATACGCTGGGCGATGCGCACATCTATTCCAACCATGTCGAGCAGTGCGAACTGCAACTGTCGCGCCAGCCTCGCCCGTTCCCGACCTTGATCATGGCCCCTAAGACTGACCTGTTCAGCTTCGACTATGCCGACTTCAAACTCGAGGGCTACGACGCCCACCCCGGCATCAAGGCCCCTATCGCGGTTTGAACTGTCGCTTTCCCTCGGGCGCAGAAGCGACTAAATCTTGGCCATGGCTCTGACCCCGATCGCTCTCATCGTCGCTCGCGCGCGCAACAATGTCATTGGTGCCCAAGGGGGCATTCCTTGGCGGCTGAAGACCGATTTGGTGAACTTCAAGGCCGTGACCCTATTCAAGCCCGTGATCATGGGCCGGGCGACGTGGGATTCTTTGCCCTTCAAGCCCCTGCCCGGCCGGCTGAACATCGTCCTATCGCGCGACGGCTCGTTCGAGCCCAAGGGAGCCCTGCCCTGTGAGCGGCTGGATGAGGCCCTCGGCATTGCCCGCGAGCAGGCCGAAGAGGATGGGGCCGAAGAGGTCTGCGTCATCGGCGGGGCCCAGATCTATGCTGGCCTGATGCCCAAGGCCAAGCGGCTCTACATCACCGAGGTCGAGACCGAGGTCGAAGGCGATACCCTATTCCCGGAATTTGATGAGAGCGAATGGCGCGAGACCAAGCGTGACGCCCATCCAGCGGGACCAGACGACCAGTTCCCCTTCATCTTTCGGGTCCTTGAGCGCCTTTAAGCAACCGCCTCAAAAAACCTTGCTCTTGCAGGGGGTGACGGCGCGAAGGATTGCGCTAATCTGCGTCTCGAAAGCCGCTCGCCTGATGAAGCGGCCGCAAGAGGAAGACGTCTGTGAACATCGAACTGGTCGCCGAGAACCTGCAATTTCCTGAAGGCCCCATCGCCATGAATGATGGGTCCGTGATCTTGACCGAGATCAAGCGCGGCACCCTGACCCGCGTCATGCCAGACGGCACGACCAGCGTGGTCGCCAATGTCGGCGGCGGTCCCAACGGCGCGGCTATCGGTCCTGACGGCGCGATCTATGTGACCAATAATGGCGGCAGCTTTGAATGGCTCGACGTCAATGGCATGACCATCCCCGGCCCTACGCCTCCCAGCCATACGGGCGGATATATCCAGCGGGTCGATCTAGCGACCGGCGAAGTGCGCACCCTCTATAGCGAGTGCGACGGCAAGAAACTGGTCGGGCCGAACGATCTGGTCTTCGATAAGCAAGGCGGGATGTGGTTCACCGACCACGGCTGCTCGACCCCCGAGGGCCGCAAGTTCGGCGCGCTCTACTATGCTCAGCCAGACGGTTCGAGCATCACGCGCATCAAGGACCATTTCGTGTCGCCCAACGGCGTTGGCCTCTCGCCCGATGAGAAGACCGTCTATATGGCCGACACCAATCTGGGCCGTCTTTGGGCCTTTGACCTGACCGCGCCCGGCGTGGTGTCAGAGCCCCCGCCGTTCCAGCCTGCGCGGGTCGTACACAATCTGCCCGGCTTCCAACTGCTCGACAGTCTGGCCGTCGAGGCTGGTGGCAAGGTCTGCGTCGCCACGATCATCAATGGCGGGATCACCGCGTTCGACGAGGACGGCACGACTGAGCACTATCCCTTCCCCGATATTTTGGTCACCAACATCTGCTTTGGCGGCGCGGATATGAAGGATGCTTGGATCACGGCGTCTGGCACCGGCAAGCTCTACAAGTGCCGCTGGCCTCGTCCGGGCCTGAAGCTGAACTTCAACGCATAAAACAATGGGGTGAGGGCTGAAACCGGCCCTCACCCCATCCATATTTTAGAAATTACAGAGACTTAGAACAGGGTTCCGAGCGCACTGGTGGTGTAATCCAGCAGCTCAGCGTCGCGGCCATCACGGACCTTTTCCACCCAGTAGGGATCGACGAGCAAGGCGCGGCCAACGCCGACCAGATCGAACTCGTCATTTTCCAGACGGGTCAGAAGCGCGTCAAGCGAGGCAGGCTTAGAGCCCTCTCCCGCCATACCGGCCACGAACTCGCCGGTCAGACCCACTGAGCCAACGGTGATGGTCGGGCGGCCAATCAGCTTCTTGGCCCATCCGGCAAAGTTCAGATCAGAGCCTTCGAACTCTGGTTCCCAGAACCGGCGCTGCGAGCAGTGGAAGATGTCGGCCCCGGCGTCGGCGAGCGGCTGGAGCCAGGCTTCCATCTCCTTAGGCGTGTTGGCCATCTTGACGGTGAAGTCCTGCTGCTTCCACTGCGACAGGCGGATGATGATGGCGTAGTCCTCGCCCACGGCAGCGCGGCAAGCCTTGACGATCTCGGCAGCGAAACGGGCCCGTTCGGCCAGCGCCGTGCCGCCGAAGCTGTCTTCACGCACATTGGTCCCGTCCCAGAAGAACTGGTCGATCAGATAGCCGTGGGCTGCGTGCAACTCGATGGACTCAAAGCCCAGACGCTTGGCGTCGGCTGCGGCGCGGGCGAAGGAAGCGATGGCGTCGGCGACATCGGCATCGCTCATAGCTTCGCCGAACTGCTTGCCGGGCGACGACAGGCCGGACGGGCTGTCCACAGGGCCCGGAGCCACCCACTCGGTGCGGCGGTTGCGCACTGCGCCAACGTGCCAGAGCTGAGGGGCCATGGCCCCGCCCTTGGCATGGACCGCATCAATGACGTTCTGCCAACCGGCAAGGGCCTCATCGCCGGAGAACCTGGGCACGTTCGGATCATTAAGCGAGGCGGCGCGGTCCACGCCCGTGCCTTCGGACACGATCAGGCCAACATCGGCGGCGGCCCGGCGCTCATAATAGTCCGCGACCTCTTTGGTCGGGATACCGTTCGGCGAGAAGGACCGCGTCATCGGGGCCATGACCACGCGGTTGCGCAGGTTCAGCGACTTGTAGCTAAAGGGACGAAACAGGGCGTCAGCGGCCATGGAGAATCTCGCAAGTTTGAGGAAAATACCAATCCGGGCAGCCCTTGATTAAGGACTGCCCGGCGGCAATTGGATCGAAATATTCTGTCCCTAGCCTAGAGGCCGAGGATCAGCTTGGCCATGATGTTGTGCTGGATCTCGTTGGATCCGGCATAGATCGAGGCCTTGCGGTAGTTCAGATAGGTCGGCGCTGCGGGGGCCGCATAGTCCGGACCCGGACGCGGTTCGTTGGTCTCGCCGCGCATGTCTGCCCAAGTGTCGGCAATGAAGGGCGCAGAATAGTTGCCCACCGCCTCGAGCGTCAGTTCGGTGATGGCCTGCTGAGCCTCAGAGCCTTCGAGCTTGAGCATCGACGAGGCTGGACCCACGGGCGTGCCCGAAGCCATGGCCGAGAAGATGCGCAGTTCGGTGGCATTCAAGCTTTCAACCTTGATTTCCAAGCTGGCCAGCTTGCGGCGGAAATCAGCGTCTTGGATCAGGCTGGTACCTTGGCCCGAAGCCTCGGTCGACGCGATCTTACGGACCTTATGAAGCATGTTCATCAGGCCGGGCGCATAGGCGTTACCGCGCTCAAATTCGAGCAGGTACTTGGCATAGGTCCAGCCCATGCCCTCTTCACCGATGCGGTTCGAAATTGGCACGCGGACATCTTCGAAGAAGACCTGATTGATCTCCTGTTCGCCTTCGACCGGCCCATCAAGGGTCGGCAGGGGACGGATGGTGATGCCCGGCGTGTTCATTTCCAGCAGCAGGAACGAGATACCGTTCTGCGGCTTGGCCTCTTGGCTGGTGCGAACCAGACAGAACATCCAGTCGGCCCACTGGGCGTGGGTCGTCCAGATCTTGGAGCCGTTTAGCACATAGTGGTCGCCGTCACGAACGGCGCGCATCTGCAAGGAAGCCAGATCGGACCCGGAACCGGGCTCCGAATAGCCCTGGCACCACCAGATGTCGGAGGTCAGGATCGGCGGCAGATGCTTTTTCTTCTGCTCGTCGGAGCCAAAGGCCATGATCACCGGAGCAACCATCTTCAGGCCCATGGGTGAGGAGGTCGGAACCCCCGCCAGCGACATCTCCATATTGAAGATATAGTGCTGCGACGGCGTCCAGCCGGGACCGCCATATTCGACGGGCCAATTGACCGCCGCCCAGCCCTTTTCGCCGAGCAGTTTTTGCCATTTGACCTGGCCAGCCTTGTCCAGATAGCCGTTCTTGGACTGAGCCATCTGACGGCGCAGGTCTGGGTCATAGGCCTGTTCAATCCAGGCGCGGACCTCATCGCGGAACTTCAAATCTTCGGGGGCAAAGGCCAGATCCATAAGGGCCTACTCCACTGCGTCGAGATATTCGACCACTGGCGCACCGGCCATGGTCGGGCCCATCTTGGCACCGGCGGCTTTGAAATAGTCGGTCTTGCCGTGGGCCTTCAGGCTGTCTTCGTCGGCATAGAGTTCCAGCACCTTATAGACGCCTGGCTCAGTGCGGCTCTTGGTCAGTTGGTAGGTCAGGCAGCCAGGCTCATTGGCCTTAACCGTGGCAGCGAGGTCTAGGAACACCGCTTCAAACTCAGCGGCCTTTTCGACTTGGACCTTCAAGGTTGCGACAACGCCAATCATGTTCGTTTCTCCGGTTTTTGACTTTGAGTTTCTAATTTCAAACAGATGTTAGACCGATAGGCCAACAGGGCAACCATGACCTGACGGCAGTCTCAGAATTTCTTGACCTAGCGGCCCTTAAAGTCGGCTGGACGCTTTTCCAGAATGGAGTCGACGCCTTCCATATGGTCTTCGGTCAGGTGGCTGATGGCCTGGGCCGAGGCGCTCATCTCCATGATCGTGTCATAGGAGGCGGTCTGGCCATGCTTGAGCAGCGACTTCGCAAGACGAAGCGCGTGGGGTGGCTGCTGGGCGATCTTTTCAGCCATCTCGAGGGCCGTCGCCATCAAGGCATCGGCGGCCACAACCTTGCTGACCAGACCCCATTCGCAGGCCTGCTGCGCGCTGATCACGTCGCCTGTGAACAGAAGCTCGCTGGCGCGGCTCATGCCGATGGTGCGCGGCAACAGCCAAGCGCCGCCATCGCCTGGGATCAGGCCAAGCTTGAGGAAGGTGACGCCGAACTTGGCCCCTTCAGCAGCGATACGGATGTCGGTCATGCAGGCCACGTCGCAGCCGAGCCCGATGGCTGGGCCATTGACGGCTGCGATTGACGGCACTTCAAGGCCATAGATGGATTTGACGACGCGGTGGATGTTCTTGCGATAGCCGTCGCGGATCGCCACGCCGGTGCCGGCAAAGGCCCCCGAGCGGGTCTTCATCGCCTTGACGTCGCCGCCCGCCGAGAAGGCACGGCCCGCACCGGTGAGGATCACACAGCGGACCTCTTGGTCATCATTGACCTGCTCACAGACCCGCGCCACCTCGTCACCATCGCCCGGCGCGCCGAGGGCGTTCATGGCGTCTGGCCGGTTGAGGGTCAGGATCGCGACGTGGCCGCGCTTTTCGAATGTCAGCAGGCTCATGGGGATGTCTCCGAAATCTCAAGGTGCTCCCCCTCTGGGGGAGCTGTCGCGAAGCGACTGAGGGGGCAGCGCGAACGCTAACCCCCTTCCCCGGCTTCGCCGGTACTTCCCCCAGAGGGGGAAGATCGTCAGTAGTCTTAAGCCGCCGTGTCGATCGACAGGTGCTCGTAGCGGCGCAGGTGGTGATCAACCGAGCCGAACTGGCCTTCGATCATCGTGGCGCGCTTGAAGTAGTGGCCAACGGCCAGCTCATCGGTCATGCCCATGCCGCCATGGATCTGGATCGCGGCTTGGCCAACGAACTTGCACGAGCGACCGATCTGAACCTTGGCTGCCGAAACGGCCTTGGCGCGATCGTGAGCGCTTTCGTCGAGCTTCAGGGTGGCCATGTAGGTCATGGACAGGGACTGTTCGACATTGATGAACATGTCGACCATGCGGTGTTGCAGCACTTGGAAGTTGGCGATGGCCGTGCCGAACTGCTTGCGCTGGCGGGCATATTCCAGGGTGTTTTCGTGCATCTTGCGCATGGCACCGACGCCCTCGGCGCAGATGGCGGCGATGGCTTCGTCGACAACCTTTTCGATCAGCGGCAGGCCTGCACCCTCGACGCCGATCAGGGCATCAGCAGGGATCGACACGTTCTCGAAATAGACTTCCGAGGCGCGCTGGCCGTCAACGGTGGGATAGTCGCGGGTCACGATGCCAGCCGAGGCCTTATCGACCAGGAACACCGACACGCCCGAAGCTTCGCGCTGGCTGCCGCCGGTGCGGGCGGTAACCACCAGATGGGTCGCCCAAGGGGCGCCCAGCACGACGGCCTTATGGCCGTTCAGCACATAGCCCGAACCGTCCTTCTTGGCCGTGGTCTTCAGGTCGGCCAGATTGTAGCGGCCCTGAGGCTCAGCATAGGCAAAGGCCGTGATGATTTCGCCGCCGATGATGCCACCGATCAGGTCGGTCGCGCTGGCATGGCCAGAATATTTCAGGAAGCCGCCACCGATGACGACCGTGCCCAAATAGGGCTCGATGACCAGCGCCTTGCCGCACTCTTCCATGACGATCATGTTTTCAATGGCCGAGCCACCCAGGCCGCCCAGATCTTCGGAGAAGGGAGCGCCGAGGATGCCTAGCTCTTCAGCGAAGGCCTTCCAATAGTCTGCACGCCAGCCGCTAGCCGACTTCACCGAAGCGCGGCGCGTGTCGAAGCTGTACTTGTCTTGCAGGAAGCTGGCGAGGGTATCGCGCAGCATTGATTGTTCTTCGGTGAAATTGAAATCCATAGGGACGTCCTCCTTTTTGGCCCCCTCGCGTCATAGGAGGGGTTGGGGATGGGGTGGCAGCAGCGTCAGCCGCTAAAAGAGCATCCCTTCCCCACTGGGGGGAAGGGAAAAAATAGTCTTCAGAGACCCAAAACCATCTTTGCGATGATGTTGCGCTGAATTTCGTTCGAACCGCCGTAGATCGACGTCTTACGAACGTTGAAATAGCTGGGGGCCGTGCGGTGTGCATAGTCCGGACCGATGGGGCGCATATTGTCGCCATCGGTTGGGAAGCCGCGGAAGTAGGGCGCGCCATAGTGGCCTGCCGCTTCCAGAGCCAGCTCGGTGACCCGCTGCTGAACTTCGGTGCCCTTGATCTTCAGGACCGACGATTCGGGTCCTGGACCCTTGCCCGCACTTTCAGCGGCCAAGGTGCGCAGTTCGGTATATTCCAGCGCGGTCAGATCGATCTCCAACTCCGCGACCTTACGCTTGAAGGCGGGGTCTTGCAGCAGGGTCTGGCCGTCATCGCCCAGTTCGGTCTTGGCCATCTGGCGGATACGCTCGATGCCGCGCTTGGAGCGAGCAACGCCCGCAATGCCGGAACGCTCGTGGGCCAGCAAGAACTTGGCGCAGGTCCAACCCTTGTTCTCGTCATAGATACGGTTCTCGACCGGCACCTTGACGTTCTCGAGCCAAACCTCGTTGACCTCATGCTCGCCGCCCAAGGTGATGATCGGGCGCACGGTGATGCCGGGGGTCTTCATGTTGATCAGCAAGAAGGAGATACCTTCTTGGATCTTGGCGTTGGGATCAGTGCGGACCAGACAGAAGATCCAGTCGGCATATTGCGCCATCGTGGTCCAAGTCTTCTGGCCATTGACCAGATAATATTCCTTGCCGTCGGCTGGATCGGTGAAACGCTCAGCCTTGGTCTTCAGCGAGGCAAGGTCCGAACCCGCGCCGGGCTCCGAATAGCCCTGGCACCACCAGATGTCGCCGTTCAGCGTGTCAGGCAAGAAGCGCTGCTTCTGCTCTGGCGTGCCGAAGGTATAGATCACGGGACCGACCATGTTGATGCCGAAAGGCATGATACCGATGGTGTCGGCGGCGGCGCACTCTTCGCCCCAAATATAGCGCTGGGTCGAGGTCCAGCCCGGACCACCCTCAGAGGTCGGCCAAGCGGGGTTCACCCAGCCCTTGGCAGCCAGAACGCGGTGCCACGCAAGGAAATCTTCCTTGGCGAGCTCTTCACCCTCGTCCTGCTTGCCACGAAGGGAGTCAGGATAGTGCGCAGCGATAAAGGCGCGGACTTCGTCGCGAAATGCGAGATCTTCCGGCGAAAAGTCGAGGTTCATAACAGGCTCCCAAGCGATGGCGCCGTCCTGGCGCTCAAACTCCATCACAGAATAGGGCGAGGCCGCTCGATTGCAACGGTGACGTTAGCGTCAACGTCAATCAAAATTGCCGCATGTGGCACCAGCCCCCTACCCCCGCGATGCGGGTACTTCCCCCAAGGGGGGAAGATTTGCCTTGTTTTGATCCCCCCTCTGGGGGAAGTGGCGCGAAGCGACGAAGGGGGTCTTGTTTTAAGGAAGT
>CALFYB010000337.1 GCA_937952995.1 uncultured Caulobacteraceae bacterium | reverse complement strand
CCATCGTCGAGATCCTGATCCCCAGCACCGTCGACGACAGTCTGGCCCCCGCAGGCCAGCATGTCGCCAGCCTGTTCTGCCAGCAGTTCGCACCGGAACTGCCCGACGGCCGCAGCTGGGACGATGAGCGCGAAGCCGCCGCCGACCTGATCATCGATACGGTCAACGACTATGCCCCCAACTTCAAGGCCTCGGTTCTGGGCCGGATGATCCTGTCGCCTATGGATCTGGAGCGTAAGTTCGGCCTGATCGGCGGCGACATCATGCACGGGGCCATGTCGCTGGATCAGCTCTGGGCGGCGCGGCCTTTCTTGGGCAATGGCGACTATCGCGGGCCGCTCAAGGGCCTCTATATGTGCGGGGCCGGAGCCCATCCCGGCGGCGGCGTCACCGGTGCGCCGGGCCACAATGCGGCCAAAGAAATCCTCAAGGATCGCACTTTCATTGGAAAACTGCTGCGCCGGGTCTAGGTCATGCTTTCAGCCCCGTTGGTCATGATCAATTCGTATGACCAAGAGGGCCGTCGCTGCGATAGGTTTGAGCCATGAGTGAATTTGATTTCGACGCTGTTGTGATCGGGGCCGGGGCTGTGGGTCTGGCCACCGGCTATGCTCTGTCGCGCCGAGGCCTGTCGGTCGTGGTCGTCGAGCGGGAAAAGGCCATCGGACAGGGCGTATCCGCCCGCAATTCTGAAGTGGTCCATGCGGGGCTCTACTATCCGACGGGATCGCTGAAGGCGCGGCTGTGCGTCGAGGGCCGCCGCCTGCTCTATCCGTTCTTGGACGCGCACAATGTCGCCTATGACCGGTGCGGCAAGCTGGTGGTGGCGACCGAAGAGGCCGAAATTCCACGCCTCGACACCATTCTCGAACAGGCCCGGATCAACGACGTTGAGGGCATGCGGGTCCTGACCGCCGCCCAGACGCTGGCGCTAGAACCTGAAGTTCGCGCGGTCATGGCGCTGGAATCGCCCGAAAGCGGCGTCTTTGACAGCCACGGCTATATGGTCGCCCTGCAAGGCGAGATCGAGGCTGCGGGCGGCGCGGTCGTGGTCGCCACCCCGTTCCTCAAGGCCGAACCCTTGGCCACCGGCGGCTTTCGGGTCCTGACCGGCGGGCTGGAGGCAGCGGACCTGACCTGCCGCTATCTGGTCACCTGCGCTGGTTTGGGCGCACAGGACGCCGCCGCCAAGATCGAGGGCTTTCCTGCCGCTCAGATCCCCAAGCTGCACTATGGCAAGGGTGTCTATTTCGTCCTGTCCGGACGCAAGGCCCCGTTCCAGCGGCTGGTCTATCCGCCGCCGATCCCCGGCGCGCTGGGGGTCCACTATCGCCGCGACCTTGGCGGCCAAGCCATCTTTGGCCCCGATCTGGCCTATGTCGAGACCGAGGACTATAGCGTCGACCCGGCGCGGGCCGAGGGCTTCTACAGCTATGTGCGCAAGTTCTGGCCCGGTCTGCCCGACGGGGGTCTGACGCCAGACTATGCCGGCATCCGCCCCAAGATCCACGGCCCCGGCGAAGCCCAACCCGACTTCCGGTTAGATGCTGCCAAGGACCACGGGATCGAAGGCCTGATCGCCATGTTCGGCATTGAGAGCCCTGGCCTCACCAGTTCGCTGGCGCTTGGGGAAGAGGCTGCTATTCGGTTAGGACTTTAGGGAAATAAGGGCCTCACACGCTCCCCCGTATTCCCCGCGAAGGCGGGGACCCAGACCCTTACGCACAGGCCAGAATCGATCATCTGGATCCCCGCCTTCGCGGGGAATACGGATGAGAGGGTATTTGGCAAACAAGGCCCTCACCCAACCCTCTGCCACAGAGAGAGGGCTCATCTGTTCTTAGCCCTCGCCCCCTTGGGGGAGAGGGTTGGGTGAGGGGGACCTCGACTCCCGTCAGACTTTGCTCTTAAACAGGGCAAACACCAAAAGCGGTTGAGGAAACCCCATGAGCCAGACCATCACCCTGACCAGTGCCCATGATGGGTTCGGTTTCACGGCCCTTCACGCCGAGGCCCAAGGTCAACGCCGGGGCGGAATTGTCATCATCCAAGAGATCTTTGGCATTGATGAATATGTTCAGGCCGATGTGGAGCGCTGGAGCGCCCTAGGGTTTGAAGCCTTGGCTCCGTCGATGTTCGACCGCCAAGAGGTCGGCTTCACCGCTGCACACGATCCAGAAGGCCTACAGGCCGGCTTCAAACACGCCGTGGCCAACGGGCTCGACAATGCCATGGGCGACCTGACGGCCTGCGTGAACTACCTCAAGGCCAAGGGACCCGTCTTTATGGTCGGCTACTGCTATGGCGGGGCTATGACCTGGCAAGCGGCTGGTCGCATCGACGGCATTGCGGCAGGGTCGAGCTATTACGGCGGTCAGGTGGCTGCCAGTGCCAGCCTGACGCCCAAATGTCCCGTGATCTGCCACTTTGGCCGCAAGGACGGACATATCCCCGCCGACGAGACCAAGGCCGCGATCAATGCCGCTCAGCCGCAGGTGCCGGTCTATATTTATGAGGCGTCAGGCCACGGCTTTAACAATGATGGCCGCCCCGATAGCGATCTTGCCGATGCCAAGCTGGCGCGGGAGCGGACCTTGGCGCTGTTCATGGCCAACGGCGCGGGCTGAGCCGCGTGGGCGCTGCGATCAAACTGATCAGCGAAGCCGATGGCTTTGCGCTCGATGCCTATCACGCCCCCGCGCAAGAGGCACGGCGCGGCGGCTTGGTGATTTTGCACGCGGTCTGGGGGGTTACCCCCCATATCCGCAGCCTCGCTGACCAGTTCGCTCAAGAAGGATACGAGGTCCTCTGCCCGTCCCTGCTCGGCCGATTTGAGGCAGGGTTCGCCGCGCAGGACATGGACCCGTCAAGGCTGGACCAGCGCTCGTCCTATGCCGCTGCGACCGGATGGGGCGGGGAATGTGGTGCCGACATTCAAGCCGCCGTCGACGCGCTCGAAGGGCCGGTCTTTGTCATGGGCTTTTGCTTTGGCGGCACAGCGGCCTGGATCGCAGCCTGCCAGTGCAAGGGCATCTCGGCGGTCAGCAGCTTCTATGGCGGCCAGATCATCGACTATCTGGACCAGACGCCCCAGTGCCCGACCATCTTGCACCTAGGCCGGACCGACGCCTTGATACCACCCGCTGATGTGGAGGCGATCCAAGCGACCCATCCGGACCTGCCCGTCTGGCTCTATGACGCGGGACACGCCTTTGTCGCGCCCAATGGGTTTCATGCCGACAGCGCTAATCTGGCGCTGCTGAGGACACGGCAGCTATTTCAGCGTCAGGGCCGTAAGGGCGAGATGTAGGGTTTTAGTTTCGGAGCGGGTCGAAGAGGAAGACAAGGCCCTCACCCAACCCTCTCCCTCAGGGAGAGGGCTAAGTAAGAAAAGCCCTCGCCCCCTTGGGGGAGAGGGTTGGGTGAGGGGGACTTTTTAAAACAAGGCCCCCTTCGGCCCTTAGGGCCACTTCCCCCAGAGGGGGAAGATCTGAGGGTTCTAAATCTTCCCCCTCTGGGAGAAGTACCGGCGAAGCCGGGGTAGGGGGTTGTGGTGCACCAACACAGGCTCTAAACGCCCACCAAACAGGAGCTTCCCATGGAAACCCGCGACAGCAACGGAACGATCTTGGCCGATGGTGACAATGTTACCCTGATCAAGGACCTGAAGGTTAAGGGCACCTCTGTGACCCTGAAACGCGGCACCTTGGTCAAGGGCATCCGCCTGACCGGAGACCCGGACGAGATCGAATGTCGGGTAGAAAAGGTCAAGGGCCTCGTCCTGCGTACCGAGTTCCTCAAAAAGGCTTGAACGAGGCACCTGCAACTGGCCCGCGACAAGGTGGGGCAGATTGTGCAATGTCAGGGCTCGAGACAGTTCAGGGGCGATTTCTATGCAGCGGCGGTTTTCCTATTTTGTCGCAGGGGCGATGATCCTCGGCATTTTGGTCGGGTTTTTGATCAATCAAAACATCAGTGACCCAGCCCAGATTAAGGCCGTCGCCGGTGGCTTCAACGTCGTCACCGACATTTTCCTTCGCCTGATCAAGATGATCATTGCCCCGCTGGTGTTCTCCACCCTCGTGGTCGGGATCGCCCATATGGAAGATGCCGCCGCCATCGGACGGGTTGGGGCCAAGACCATGGGCTGGTTCATCACCGCCTCTATCGTGTCCCTGACCATCGGCCTGATCATGGTCCATCTAATTTCGCCCGGTGTTGGCCTCAACATCCCGCTGCCGGACATCACCGCCGCCAGCTCGGTCGATGCGACATCCCTGTCTTTCAAGGATTTCATCACCCACCTGGTGCCCAAATCTATCGTTGAGGCCATGGCCAATAACGAGATCCTGCAGATCGTGGTGTTCTCGATTTTTGTCGGTACCGCGATCGCCTCCATCGACGACAAGGCCCCTGCCGTGCTGCAGCTGGCCGAGCAGGTGTCGCAGGTCATGCTGAAGATCACCGGCTATGTGATGCTGTTTGCACCCTTCGCGATCTTTGCGGCGCTCGCTTCGACCGTCGCCACACAGGGTCTGATTGTCCTTCTCAGCTACGCTAAGTTTGTCGGTGGGTTCTATCTGTCGCTGGGCGTGCTTTGGGGGCTTCTTCTTGTGGCAGCTGTTGCGGTGATCGGGGCCAGAGGGATGGGTCTATTTTCGGCCGTGCGTGAGCCGGTGTTGCTCGCCTTCTCGACCGCCAGTTCCGAAGCCGCCTATCCGCGCACGCTTGAACAGCTGCAGAAGTTCGGCGTGTCGCGCAAGATTGCCAGCTTTGTTCTGCCGCTGGGCTATTCGTTCAATCTCGACGGCTCGATGATGTACTGCACCTTCGCGACCCTGTTCATCGCGCAGGCCTATGGCATCGAGCTGAGCATCGGCCAGCAGATCATGATGCTGCTGCTCTTGATGATCACATCAAAGGGCATTGCCGGGGTGCCGCGCGCCTCGCTGGTGGTCATTGCCGCGACCCTCGGCTATTTCAAGATCCCAGAGGCGGGACTGCTCTTGATCCTTGCGGTCGATCACCTGCTCGACATGGGCCGTAGCGCCACCAACGTCGTTGGCAACTCGGTCGCCTCGGTTGTCGTCGCCAAGTGGGAAAATCAGCTGGAGACGCCGGAGCCTGAGCCCGCCAAGGCCTAGGCGGCGACCTGATCGCCCCGCATCAGTCGTCCGGGCAGTTCACCGGTCCATTGGCCATTTTCGAAGGTGACGACCCCGCTCTTCAGGGTCCAGCGATAGCCGTGGGCCTTTTGAAGGAGGCGGGTACCGCCCGCAGGTAGGTCCTGGACAATCTCTGGCGGGCTGAGCGACAGGGCGTCCTGATCGATGACATTGATGTCAGCCAGCATACCGGGTGCGAGTAGGCCCCGGTCATGCCAGCCGACATGCTCGGCATTGCGGCGGGTATAGCCATGGATCAGGGTCTCAAGCGCGATCTTGCGGCCCGCCCGGTCACCCTTGCTCCAAAGGCCCAGCGAAGTCGTAGGGAAACTGCCGTCGCAGATGGTGCCGCAATGGGCCCCGCCGTCGGACAGGCCATATAGGCTGTTGGGGGCCGTCATCATGCCATAGACATCGGACAGATCGCCTCGGGCATAGTTGATCAGGGGCTGGTAGATCAGGCGGTGACCGCCCTCCTCCAGCAAGGTGTCATAGACATGGCCCGCCACGTCGATACCGCGCGCCATGGCCTCGGCCTGGAGCGAATTTTCTGTGCGAGGCTCATAATCGACCGGATCGGTCATGCGGAACATCTTGCCAAAGCCGCGCAGGATTACCGCCGTCATGCCGGGGGCATCACCGACGGCATGCTCCTTCAGGATCTGCGCACGAACCTGTGGCTCCGCCAATTTGAGCAGCCGTGCCTCGAGCGGAAGGCTCAAGAGGCTGCGATAGGTTGGCGTGATGAAGAACGGATTGACCGTTGCCGCAAAGGACAGGATCAGCCCCAAAGGCCGGGGCGCGACCTGCATACTCACCGGCAGGCCGTCCTTGACCATCGCCTCCACCCGCTCGGAGATGAACTTCCAGCGGTCAGGCGCATCATCGGTTTGCTGTACCGTAAAGGACAGTTTACCGCCGCAGGCCCCGGCAAGGGTGCGGATCAGGCCCAGCTCTCGTTCGGCAAACTCATCATCCGGGGTCAAGTAGGCGTCTGAGATCAGTTGAATGACCCCTCGCCCTGCCGCCTTCAAGGCGCGCGCGGCACCCATCAGTTCGGCTTCTGTTGCCGAAAGGGTGCCGATGGAATCGCCGCTGCGCGAGCGGTGGACATAGGTGCGAGAGGTGGAAAAGCCCAAGGCCCCGGCCTGCACGGCCTCGAGGATCAAACGCTCCATCTCGTCGATCTCTGCGGTTGTCGGGACCTCAAGGTGATCGCCGCCCCGATCGCCCATGACATAGGCCCGCAAGGCGGCATGGGGAACGTGAGCCCCGACATCGACGGCAAATCTACGGCGGGCCAGAGCGTCGAGATAGTCGGGGAAGGTTTCCCAGTCCCAACTTAGTCCCTCGGCGAGGGCCGTTCCGGGAATGTCCTCGACGCCTTCGAGCAGGGCAATCAGCCAATCATGCTTGTCCTTGCGGGCGGGGGCAAAGCCAACGCCACAGTTGCCCATCGCGATCGATGTGACGCCATTGATTGACGAGGGGGCGAGAACGCCGTCCCAAGTCGCCTGGCCGTCATAGTGGGTGTGGATGTCGACAAAACCCGGTGTGACCAGGGCCCCCTTTGCGTCGAGCGTGCGGCGGGCCTCAGAGGTCACAGTCCCGACCTCAACAATGCGACCATCCTTAATGCCAACATCGCCGAGATAGGCCGGTCCGCCCGATCCATCGACGAGGGTACCGCCACGGATCACCAGATCCAAAAGAGGGCTTGAGTCGGTCATACAGCTTTTCCTCACCTCAGGTCCCACCCTGGCGGGCGGTTGTCATTAAACCCTATCCTAGGCCTAATTTGGGCTCCAGCATGGAATTTTTGTAAGCCT
>CALFYB010000336.1 GCA_937952995.1 uncultured Caulobacteraceae bacterium | reverse complement strand
TATCAAGGCCTTGGCCGAACGGGTTAAGCAACAACTGCAAACCACCTGAGGCCCTGTTCGGCATTTGATCTAACCCAGCGCTCAAATTGGTGTAGACAGCGCACCAAAGGTGGCCTTGCGGCTCGCCCAAGGCTTGAGGCTTATTCGGACCTATGACTTTTCGGGATTTTGGTTTTCTGGTGCTGATCTGTGTCCTTTGGGCGCTGAACACCGTCCTGAGCAAGGTGGTGATCACCCAGATGGGCGTACCACCAATGAGCTACGCCTTGGTTCGCTTTGTCCTCGTCGCCTTGATCGTTTTCCCGTGGCTATTACCCATGCCCAAGCCGCGCCTGCGGTTGGTGTTGGTCGCCCTGCTGATGGGCGGCGGAAACTTCGTCTTTCTGTTTTTGGGCTTGCAGACAGCCAGCCCGTCTGGCGTCGCGATTGTCAGTCAGTTGGGCGTGCCCATGACCACTCTTTTGTCGGTGATGATCCTCGGCGAGACCATCCGTTGGCGTCGGGGCATCGGCATTGTCTTGACCTTCATAGGGGCCATGACGGTGATCTGGGATCCTACCGGCGTGCCCATCTCAACGGGTCTGCTGCTCGTGGCGGCAGCGGCCTTCTTGGGATCACTAGGCGCGGTGCTGATGAAACAGATGGAGGGCATCAAGCCCTTGCAGTTTCAGGCCTGGGTTGGAGCCTCGTCGATCCTGCCGCTTCTGCTGGTTTCGGCCCTGTTCGAGCATGATCAGGTCAAGCAGATGATCCATGCTGGCTGGCCGTTCCTTGGCGCGCTGGTCTTTTCGGCCCTTGCCGTCAGCGTATGGGGACACACGGCCTATTTCGGTCTGATCCAGAAATATGAGGCCAATCTGATTGCGCCCCTGACCCTCATGACCCCGCTGTTCACTATCGGCCTTGGCGTCCTGCTGACCCATGACCACTATGATCTGCGCATGGCGATAGGCTCGGCCATTGCCCTGTTCGGGGTCTTGATTATTGCCCTGCGGCCTAACCGCATGATGTCGCTGGCCGACCTTCTAAGGAGCCGCCTGTGAGCCTAGAGACCATCGCCTGTCCGTCCCCGAACTTCGACTCCCGCAAGGGGCCGCCCGATATGATCGTGCTGCACTATACGGGCATGCAGACCGGGCAGGCGGCGTTGGAGCGTCTTTGTGACCATCAGGCCAAGGTTTCCGCTCACTATTTGATCGAAGAAGATGGCCGCGTCTTTACCCTTGTCGCCGAAGAGCGGCGGGCTTGGCATGCCGGCGTCTCCTTCTGGAAGGGTGAGCGCGATATCAATGCGGTCTCCATCGGCATTGAGCTGGTCAATCCGGGGCATGAGTTCGGCTACCGCGCCTTTCCTGAGGCTCAGATCGAGGCTTTGATTGCGCTGCTCGATGAGATCCGGGGGCGCTGGGAGATTGCTGATGGGCGCATCCTCGGCCATTCCGATGTCGCGCCGGACCGCAAAGACGATCCGGGCGAGTTGTTCCCATGGGCGCGTCTTGCGGCGGCGGGACATGGGCTTTGGGTCGAGCCACCTGCCTCTCCGGGTGCACCTTTGAGCATCGGCGACGAGGGGGCAGGGGTCTTTGCCCTGCAGGCGGGCCTGACGCGGCTGGGCTATGACAGCGCGCCGAGCGGTCAGTTCGATGACAAGACCGCGATCATCCTCAAGGCCTTCCAGCGCCATTGGCGGCCCGAACGGATTGATGGCATTGCCGACGGCGAGACCCGCGCGCGCCTCGTTCATCTGCTGCGCGCCGGAACTTAGACACATCGAGGCCTTGACCCCGTAGCCTGCTGGCCTCATCTGTTCGCCGGATCAGACGGCCGGGCGATCGCGGTCCTTGGAAACAAGGGTCGAGGAAAGTCCGGGCTCCACGGTGAAAAGGCGGCGGGTAACGCCCGCCGGGGGTAACCCTAGGGATAGCGCCACAGAAAGCAAACCGCCTGCGCTTCGGCGTCGGTAAGGGTGAAAGGGTGGGGTAAGAGCCCACCGCGGACCTGGCAACAGGGACGGCACGGCAAGCCCCGCTTGGAGCAAGACCAAATTGGGACGTCGCGCCTTGGTTCTCGAAAGGGAATGCAAGGCAGGGCTTCACCGGCCCGAGGCGTCCGGGTAGGTCGCGAGAACCGTCCAGCAATGGCCGGTCCAGAGGAATGATCGTCGCGTCGCCCGCAAGGGCGGCGGCACAGAACCCGGCTTACAGGCCGTCTGATCCCATTTCCCTAACCTATCGGATCTTAGCCCTCTCCCTGTGGGAGAGGGTTGGGTGAGGGCCTTGTTTTCTTCCCGCGTCACTGCGAGCGCAGGGTGCAGGCCCGCTCTGAACCAATACTAACGTGCAGGTTTCCAAGTGAGGATAAAAGTTCTGGATCCCCGCCTTCGCGGGGAACACGGGACTGTCTGCCGTCCCTCTCTCTTTTTTCCACGTCATTGCGAGCGCAGCGAAGCAACCTAGGGGACTGACACGGACCTTCGCGGATGTTCCCCTGGGTTGCTTCGGCGCGATGCGCCTCGCAATGACGCGGGTGTTGCTGCTGCCCTGCTCATTAGGGCGAGCGGAGGGGGCGGGCCCGCTCTGGACCAGCGTTCACGTGCAGG
>CALFYB010000335.1 GCA_937952995.1 uncultured Caulobacteraceae bacterium | reverse complement strand
CTCCTGCCCGCCCGTTTAGCCAGTGACCCCGCGCCCAATTGACCGCATCGGCCCAAAGCGAGGCTCGTGCGGGAAAGTCTGGATAGGGCCGCGCATCCCAGCACCAGACGTGCAGACTGTCAGCCGCCACCATCGGCCCGCCATAGACCGTCGATTGGGGATTGTTGCGCAGGTCAGCAAAGGCGCTGAGCACCGCCTCGATGGCCCGCCTTTGACCCAGGTCGTCGCGCGCGCCATTGGAAAAGGGCGGCAAGGCGCTTTCGGCACTCTTGGCATCGACAAAGAGGTTGGGACTATTGGCCCCCTTATCGACAGCGGGACAGCCAAACTCGATCAGCCGCACCGGCTTGGACTGCGGCACCCACGCCGTCGGGCTGGATGCGCGAACCCCTCGCGGACGGTCATAATGGCGTTGGCCCCACCAGCTTTTCAGGGCCTTTGGCGCATAGATCCAAGGCTCACCATAGGCCCCATCGGTGATCGGCTTGCGCGTCTGGGCCTGCCGGTCCGCCTCACTGGCATAGTACCAATCGGCACCCTCGCCGCCGAACATATTGGCCGCCAGATAGGTGGGGTCTGTGGGTCCGCCATAGCCCGCCAGAACATCAAGATGAGCCTCACCCTCTCGCCAATCGGCCATCGGCGCATACCAGTCGATGCCAACAAAGCTAATGGCCGGGTCAGCCCACAGCGGGTCCAGATGAAAGCGCACCTCGCCCGATCCATCTTGCGGCTGATGGCCATAATATTCGGTCCAGTCGGCGGAATAGGACAGGGCCGTTCCAGCCCCCACAATCGCGCGAACCTCTTGAGCCAGGGTGCGCAAGCCCTCGACGGCCGGATAGGTGCCGCCTGCCCCGCGCACCTGGGTCAACCCTCGCAGCTCCGAGCCAATGAGGAACGTGTCGACGCCCCCAGCCCTTTGAACGAGATTGGCATAGTGAAGCACCATGCGGCGCAGACCCCAGTCCCCACTAGTCGGGCCAAAGAAGGCCTGAACCTGCGAGGCTGCCGCCGAGGTTCCATCGACCGAACCTCTTTGGCCGGGTGCCGGATGACAGGTAACCCGCCCGCGCCAAGGATAGGCCCCCTGCTGCGGCCCGCCATAAGGATCGGCTAGGCCCGAATTGGCCGGGACATCCATCAGGATGAAGGGATAGAGCCCGACCTTATAGCCCCGGGCCTTGAGCTCCACGATGGCCTCGACAATGCTGGCATCGCTGGGGGTGCCGCCATAGGCCGGGCCACCGTCATGGGTCGAGATCAGATATGCGGAGGCGCGGTCCTGACCGGCAACAGTCCAACTGACCGGTTCTGTCACCCGGTCCCGCCGTTCGACCCCCGGCAAGATGCGGCAGGACCCGCAGCGCAGATCAGTGCCAAACCAAGACACCACCAGCATCACCGATTTGACGTTGGGCAATTGCGCCTGCAGATGGTCCAGCGACACCAGAAAATCCGGACGGCCATCGCTATTGTTCACGGTCTCTGAAACGGTGCGGATCAGGCTCTGACGGCGAAAGACCGGGCCGGTCGAATAGACGAACTCGCCCGCGCCGGGGATCATGCAGACCCCTTGCAGCATATCCTCCAGCGCTGGACCATTGCTCGGCGTCACCCGGCGCATGACCTCAAAGCTGAGCTGCGGCGGGCGATTGCCATAGGCCGCCAAGGGCAGGTCTTCAAAGACGACATAGGCTAGACCGCGATAGGCTGGAGCCTGCCCCTCAATCACCTCGATCAGGGGATCGGGGGCCTGATCGGCCTCGCCGCGATAGAGCCGCATGACCGCGCCCGTTAGGTCCAGCGGCTGCCCATCGGCCCAGACCCGGCCAAGGCCATCAATCGGCCCTTCGCACAGGGCCACCGCGAAGGACAGGCTGTAGCTATAGGATTGGGTGCGCGGACTGCCCTTGCCGCCGCCGCTGGTCTTGCGGGTCTCTTTGAACTGCGCCGCCCAGATCACCTGACCCGAGACCCGCGCTCGGCCAAAGACTGCGGCTATCGGTGCCCCTTCAGAGACCGAGGTCAGACGCACCTGGGTCAATCGCGGGCCGACCTGACGGGCGGGCGACAGGCTTTGCAGGGCCGCATTGTCGATCGAGGCCCCAATGGCCGAGCCAATCGCGCCGCCGAGCGGACCCCCAAGGGCGGTGCCTAGGGTGGTGAGTACAAGTTGAGCCATGTCAGTCCCTCAGATTGGGAAAGAAGAAACGCGCGGCAAGCCGCCTTTGCCACCAAGGCCCCAGCCAGCTTTCGACAGCGGCCCTGCCCCAATAGGCGTGGATGATCCGGCCATGGTCCGCAGCACCTTGAATGTCATCCTTAAGCGCCAGACCGACATTGTCGAAATTGCGGGCAAGGTCGATGGCCTGCTTGAGGCAGCTCAGTCCGACGCGGTGTCTCCCCGCTGATGGAGCGGACCCTCACCAGCTATATCCGGGCCCTGCGCTCGGCCGGTGCCGGGGTCTCAACCACCGAGGCCCTGGATGCGGCCCGGACCCTGGAGATTGTCGGCTATGGGGATCGTCAGGTCCTAAAGACGGCGCTTGGGACCGTGCTGGCCAAGTCGGTCGAAGAAAAAGACCTGCATGAGCAGATGTTCGAGCTCTATTTCAGTCGCGCCGCAGCTGCGGCCTCGGCCCAGTCGGCCGCGGTGAGCGTCGGTGTGCCTCGTCGCGTGTCACAAGAGCAAGCCCGTCGAGGTGGTCGCGCCGAACGAGAGCGCGGTGATCGCGCTGCTGGTGCTTGCGCTGTGCGGGCTGTCGGTGATCGTGGAACGGCGCAGACGGGACCGGGCGGGGCGTTC
>CALFYB010000334.1 GCA_937952995.1 uncultured Caulobacteraceae bacterium | reverse complement strand
AGAACTCGCTGTTGGCGCTGTTCTCCTTGTCATTGCGACCGGCCCCGACCACGCCGGGGCAATAGAGACCCCAGGCCGAGGCCTTGTGATCACCGGTCCATGCCATCACTCGGTTGGGCTGGGTCTGAACGGGCACAGAGCCCAAGAAGCCCATCACCGCACCGGTCGGCTGGGCGGCGACCACGAGCGGCTGATCGGCGCTGCGCCGGAAGGTGAATTCGGCCTTCAGGTCGGGATAGGCCGAGCGGCCATCATCCTGATTGGTTGGATCACCGGTCTGGGCCATGAAGCCATCAATGACGCGGTGAAACTGCAGGCCGTCATAGAAGCCTTCACGGGTCAGCCTCTGCACCCGCGCCACATGGGCCGGAGCCATGTCGGGGCGCAACTCGACAATGATCCGCCCCTTGGTGCTGTCGATGACCAAGAGATTGTCCGCCGCAATAGGCTGCCAAGCGGCTTCGGCATGGGCGCAGCCTAGGGCGATGAAGGGCAGGCTGACCGCTAGGCCTAACCAGGTCCGTGCCATAGGTCTGCTCCCCATCAACCGGTGCTAGCGCCCCGTAAAGACCGGTTTGCGCTTTTCGACGAAGGCGGCCATGCCCTCTTTCTGGTCCTCGAAGGCGAAGAGGGAGTGGAACAGGCGCCGTTCCAGCATCACGCCCTGCGACAGGGGGGTCTCATAGGCAGCATTGACCATCTCCTTGGTCAGCTTGACCGCGTTGGACGATAGGCCCGCGATCTTTTTGGCTGCTGCCATGGCCGTGTCGATCAATTCTGCCAGCGGCACGACGCGGCTGACCAGAGCGCAGCGCTCGGCCTCGGCCGCATCCATCATCCGCCCGGTCAGGATCATGTCCATAGCCTTGGCCTTGCCGATGAAGCGGGTCAGGCGCTGGGTGCCCCCGGCCCCGGGCGAGACGCCGAGATTGATCTCGGGCTGGCCGAACTTGGCATTGTCAGCGGCGATGATGAAGTCGCACATCATGGCCAGCTCACAGCCTCCGCCCAGGGCAAAGCCTGCGACCGCCGCGATGACCGGCTTGCGGCAGCGGGTCACGGCTTCCCAGTTGCGGGTGATGAAGTCTTCGCCATAGACCTCGGCATAGGACTTGGAGGCCATTTCCTTGATGTCAGCCCCGGCGGCAAAGGCCTTGTCCGAGCCGGTGATGACGATGCAGCCGACGGCGGCGTCCGCTTCTGCGACAGCCAAGGCCGCTGTCAGATCGTCCATCAACTGATTGTTGAAGGCGTTCAGAGCTTCGGGCCGGTTGAGGCGGATCAGGGTCACGCCCTCGGCGGTGTCAACCAACAGGGTCTGGTAGGTGGTCATGGTCAAAATCCTATGCCAGTTCGTTGAGTTGGCCGCGCATCAGATGCAGCACAGCCGAAAAATCCTTGGTCCCATAGCCCAGCCCGCTGAACAGGGCGTACATGGCCTCTGCCTGCGCGCCCATCGGCGTGGTTGCCCCCGACTTGGCCGCAGCCTCCTGCGCCAATTTCAGGTCCTTCAGCATCATGCCGGTAGCAAAGCCGCCTTCATAGCCCCGGTTGGATGGGGCAGTGGGCACTTGGCCGGGGATCGGGCTGTAGCTGGTCAGGCTCCAGCATTGGCCAGAGGACTTTGAAGCGATCTCAAAGAAGCGGTCCGCCTCCAGCCCTAGCTTTTCGGCCAGCGCAAAGGCCTCGCAGACGCCGAGCATCGAGATGCCGAGCACCATATTGTTGCAGATCTTGGCCGCCTGGCCCGATCCGGCCTTGCCCGCATGGATGACGACGCGGGCCATGGGGGCGAGGGCGGCTTCAACGGCGGCAAAATCCGCCTCTTCGCAGCCCGCCATGAAGGCGAGGGTCCCAGCATCGGCGGCGGCGGTCCCGCCGGAAACGGGTGCATCCGCTGCCCGAAGGCCAGCGGTCACGGCCATGGCCGCAACAGCGCGGGCGCTATCGACATCGATGGTCGAGCAGTCGATCAGCAGGGCCCCCTTGGCGACATGGGGCAGGATGTCGGTCTCGTAGACGCTGCGCACATGCTGGCCTGCAGGCAACATGGTCAGCACCACTTCGGCGTCCATCACCGCGTCGCGGACGGTCGCAGCGGCGATGCAGCCCGCGCTGACGGCCCGTTGGATGGCGTCAGGGCTAAGGTCAAAGGCGCGGACCTGATGGCCCGCCTTGGCCTGATTGGCCGCCATACCGCCGCCCATATTGCCCAGTCCGATGAATGCAATGCGGGTCATGCGAGGGTCTTTCTGGCTAATGGGGTCCGTTCCTGATCGGCAGGCGGAGGTTTCATGGTGAGCGCAAGGACGAACGCCACGGCTAGGATCGCCGCCGTGGCATAGAATGTCGTTCCCGCAGGCGCATGGACTTCGATCGAGCGTGCCAGAATCTCGGTGAACAGAGGCGGCGCGATCATCGCGGTAATGGAGACAAGACTGGCGTTGGCGCCCTGCAGGCGCCCCTGCTCGTTTGCTTCGACATATCTCGTCATAGAGGATTGGATCGCAGCGACCTGAAGCCCCACCAAGGCATAGACCGGGACTCCAAAGAGAAAAAAGAGCCCGGTGGGCGCGAAACCATAGACGAGCATCCCCAGAACCCCTCCCGCCAGACCCGCCAAGATTGCGATGCGTTCACCGAACCGGGCGACGAACGGTTTTACCAATGCGGCCTGCACAAGGACGACGCCGATGCCGACCAGCACAGAGGCCAAGCCGAGCATCGCTTGTGACCAGTGATAGCGGAAGTCGATGTAGGGGATCGCCGTGCTGAACAGCATTTGCTGCGCGATATAATAGAGGAACATTACCGCAGCCAAGATGCGCAACGGCGGCCGGTTCAGATAGAGGGCGAAGGCACCGACCGGGTTTGCGCGCCGCAGATCGACGGGCTTGCGATCCGACTTCGAAAGGGATTCCGGCAGGACGAACAGGCCGAAGATCCCGTTTACGGCGCACAGGCCTGAGGCAATCCAAAATGGTAGACG
>CALFYB010000333.1 GCA_937952995.1 uncultured Caulobacteraceae bacterium | reverse complement strand
CGCACGAGAGGCGGCTAGCCTCGTTTTGCTGGATGATCGCTTTCCGTCCATCATTGGCGGAATTAGACTTGGGCGACGGATATTTACCAACCTTCGCAAGGCGTTGACCTATGTGGTGGCGATCCATGTGCCCATCGCGGGTCTGGCGCTTTTGCCAATAATGATGGGGATGCCGCCGCTGCTCTATCCCATGCATATTGTGTTGATGGAGATGGTGATTGACCCCATCTGCGCGCTTGTGTTTGAGGGCGAGCCTAGTGAGCGCGGTGCCATGCGCCAAGCACCGCGCCTTCCCAGTGAAACCCTATTCGGAGGCCGCCAGCTTGTTTTTGCAGTCGGGCAGGGCGCGATTGTTCTTCTGACGGTCTTGGGTGTCTATTGGGTCAGCTTGGCTCACGACGGGGCCCCTCGCGCCAGGGCAACGGCTTTTGCGGCCTTGATCGCGGCTAACCTCATTTTGGCCCTGACCACTGCGGCCTCCAGCGGCGTCGGTCTCTTTGATCGCCATAGGTCGACGTTCTGGGGGATCAGCTTGGGTGCCGTGGCGGCACTGAGCTTAAGCTTTACGATGCCCAGTGTTGCGAGCCTGTTCCATTTTGCCACGCCAACCTTAACCGGTCTTGTTCTGGCCTTGGCGGCGGGAGCGGGTGCGGGGGGGCTGTTCGGCGTCATAGGGGCCATGCGCGACCCTGTTCCAACTGGAACGAGGATTGGGTAACCCATGCTGCCTCGACATCTTGCGAGAGTTGGGCCGTTTTTTTGAGGCTCGAAAAATTTAACACTGTCAAAGTGCTGTTGTGAAAATCCACGATCTCTTCTTCGCGGAGTTGCTTGATCATGCGGTTTACGTGAATGGCGGTTAGGCCTGTCGCATCCGCAATCTGCCCCTGGGTAAGGGGTACCCGGACTGATGTGCCAGTGGAATGGTTGGTGTGCCCCGTCGCTACGATGAGCAGTTCGAGCAGTAGATAGGCCACGCGGGTCAGCGCCTTCGCCTGTCCAACGCACGCGAGGCGATGGCTGGTGACAAGACTGTCACGGCCTAGCATCCAGATGAGGCGATGGTTCAGCCGAGGATGAATATCCAGAAGGGCATCGAGGTTTTGGTTAGGTATGGCGCATACCGTTACCTCATCTATGGCCGTGGCAATCTCACCATTGACCGACTGGCCGATTGGCCGATAGCCGATCAAACCGCCCGTCGTCAGGAACTGTGAAATCTGTCTTTGCCCGCTGGGCAATTCGTGGCTGAGGGACACCCATCCCGATGTGATGTTGTAAACATGAGTTTTAACATCGAAAGGACCATAGATCTGTGTCCCCGGGCGGAATGACCGCGTTCGATATTGCAAGACCTGTAAGGTTTCAAAATCCGCTTCGGTTTGCATGTCCCTGCAAAGGCCGCGCGGCCTAGCCGCACAAAACCGACAAATTGTTGTTGAGTGCTGGGGAGCCTGCATGTCCGTATCCTGATAAGGGCCGCGCCTGAGGTCGCCTAGTTGCCTCCTTTCGAGGTCCTTAAACCTGCTCAGGCACGGCCAACGGAAAGGGACGATCAGCTAGTGTGGCCGCAACATCCGTCCGGCTAAGGTTCCAATAGCGGCTGCGATGGCGATGGTCGCAATCGGGTGGTCACGAACGCTCCACTTAACGGCCTCGATCGGATTGCGGGTCTGACCAGCGCTGCGAAACTCTTCGGTAAAGCGCTTGAGATGGTCTCCGGAGGCGCGAACACGTTTCAACGCCGTTTTTAGGTCGTCGGGACGAATGCCATCGGCATGTTTTTGCCGTGTGCGACCAAATTTGATTGGAAATGAAGCGGCGTCACTGTGGTTATTTTGACCGGGCATTTTCATCTTAATCTCCAGAGCTGCGAAGGCTGCATTGGAGATCATTTTTCTCATTGTGACCTTGATATGGGTCAGCAGCGGGTCGTCAGATTAGCCAATTACGACAAAAGTTTTTAGGCAACATTGCTCAGGCTGGTCGAAAGGTTGCGGGCAAATCGCGCAGCCGAGAGGTTGATAAGGCCCTCTTCACAGTGGCGCTGCTCGACACTGAAGTTGGGGAAGGTCGGTATCCCAACAATTTGTCGGATTTCATTGAAGAAGGCGCGCTGTGGCCCCCCATGCCATGATGTGCAGAAGGCTCCTGCCAAGCGCGTTTTGGGATCGTTGAAGATCAGGTAGCGGCGCAGCGGGCCTGGCAGCTGGCCACCCCAAACGGGGCCGCCAACAATCAAATGGTCATAGGCGCGGATGAACCGTTTGGTCTTGGCTGGACCTTCCGTATCCAATGCCGCCGTGAACGCGGCGTTCAACAGGCCAACCGGACCGTCATAGGCGGTGCCAGCGCAAATCTCATCGCAGTCGGCATTGAGTCGACGCGCTAGTGTTTCGGCCTGACGGGCGGTGGATCCTGTCCGAGAATAATAAACAACAAGAATAGACATTCGAGCCTCCTCGATTGCCTATTTTCTACCGCCTGTAGAGTTCGTGGAAATTGATTTAGCACAATATAAATGGAGAAAATAATATCGGACCGATTCCGGAAATGATTGATATCAAAGTTCAATTTCTAGAATACGCATAGATATTCAGGGCGGTTATTGGCAATCGCGCATTTTGATTGGTGTAGGAGTCCGTCGTGAAATCCAAACAGAGCGAGGCATGGTCAAAGAGCGTTTCAAGCATGTCCACTGAGGGCTTGGGAGAGGTGAGTGAGGTCGTTGCTGAAACGGCTAAACGGACGAGAGCGGTCTTCGATGCCAGTGTGAAGGCCTTGCAGAGTGAGAGCGCAAAATTTATCGATGACTTCTCGTCGCAGAGTGAGGTTGCGCTGGAGCAGATCGCGCGCTGCAAATCCCCGCTCGAGGTTATCGCAGTTCAGCAGGGGTGGGTGCAGGCGCGCAGTCTGGCCTATCTCCAATCAAGCCTGCGTTTCGCTAAGACATTGGCATCGGCTTCCACCGCTAGGGCGACGAAAGCGGAACCTCAGCGGCCAACGGCGTCGCCTCGTTCGGATGGTGCCAGTCACGAGACGCGCACTGTAAACGCCTAGCGCCGAGACTATTCAGATATGAAAGCACCCGCCTTGCTCGCAATGGCGGGTGCTTTTGTATTTGGAAGGATTATGCCGCCGTCGACGAACGTTCCATTCTATCTAGGCTGACGACTGGGCAGGCTGTGAGAATTTCTCGCTCTTTTTCTTGATCCAGTAGTCCAAGCAGCCAAGCGGTTAGGTCTGAGCCGGTTGGCAGGCAATGTCGGCATTGCCAAGCGCGCGCAATAACCCGCCTCACAATGCGCTGACCCAATTCTTGGTCGTGAACTTCAACGCCGACCTTGCGTTTGAGATTTGGCGTTGCAGCAACAAGAAACACGCCGAACGCAAGTATGTCATTAGTCACAGCATCTTCCTCCCTAGCCAAGGTTGCTTAAGTCAGCTGCCTAGATCGTTGCCAAACAGCCTGTAGACGTGATCGTTCGTTAGGACGGTGTTTGAATAGGAACCTTTGTGCCCAGCGGCTTGGTTTTCGCATCCTTCTCGATCTTGATATCGAGGACGCCCTTGGCAAAGCTGGCCTTTACCTTGGCGGGATCGGGGCGAAAGGGCAGGGTCAGGCGTCGCTCAAATGCCCCCGAGATCCGCTCTTTGATGTGATAATCGCGCTGTTTGTCTTCGCGTTCGACGTCGCTTTTGCCGCGAACGATCAACCGATCCTCTTCGATAAGCAGGTCGACATCCTTCTCATTCATCCCAGGCAATTCGATCTGAATGTCGAGCGCACTGTCGGACTCGCTCATGTCCAACCGCGGGGCACCAGAGATTATGCTGGGCATATGCCACTGTCCGAAATCTTCGAAAAGTCGATTAATTTCAGTCTGTAAAGTGCCAAACGGGTCACCAAGTTCGGATGACCGATCGCGGCTGAAAAGAGTCGGAAGCCACTTATTCATTGCTTGTCTCCTAAATTGGATGGGTTCGCCCTCATTAAGAGATGCCGCGCTTTCTGGCTTTGATCTGGATCAAGCGTCCGCAACCACGCCAAACGAAAACAGGTGAGGGGGCTGATCGAAGTCAATTTCAAATTCGACTTTGAGACGCAGGCTCTGGGTGGCGGTTGATGCCGCCCTCATGATTCTGGTTAGGAAAAATAATGGTCGAGATTCAAAAGACTTGTTTCGTCGTCATTGACACCTTGCGTGCGCGACTGGTGCGCCGGCGGCCCGAAGATGGCTCCTACGTCACGATAGGAACCTTGAGCCCTACGACGGATGATCGGCCAGGGCGTTTAGATCGCGATCAATCCCCCGCCAGAACCCATGAGTCTGTCGGTGCGGCACGTCACGCGATTGAGTTGCGGCTGAATGTGCGCGCCCGGGCGCAGGCCGCCTTCGCGAAGGAGGTCTTTGTCCACCTTAAGGGCCTCATGCACGAAGGAATGTTCGAGACCTTCGTGTTGGTCGCCCCAACGCGCATGATGGGTGTGCTGCTCGAGGAGATGGATCCAGAACTTGAGGCTGCATTGATCGGCCAATTGCCCAAAAACCTGACCAAGGTTCCTGACCATAAACTCCGCGATCACCTCGCATCGGTGAGTATCAAGCCGAACGCCCGACCCACGAATGTTAGGGCGACGGCGCAATAGGTGTCGTCGTCGAGGTTTCGTGAGGCCCTACCGAAAGCCACCGACCATCGCGGTTCGGATGGCGTCTGTAACGCTCCGCGCTTCGAGCTTTTCCATGATGTGGCTTCGATGGACGTCGATGGTCCTGGGGCTGATATCTAGGTGCCTCGCGATGGCCTTTGTTGACTCCCCCAACATCAAGTGTTTGAGGATTTCCCCCTCACGAGGCGTTAGGCGTTTGAGGAGCGATAGGGCGAGGAGGTGGTCGCCCGCTTCCGTATGGTTCAGCTTTTGAAATTGAACGGCGTTGGAAATGGCCGTTAGCAAATGGTCTGGATCGAAGGGTTTCTCAATGAAATCATAGACTCCGGCCTTCAGGAACCGAACCGCCTTTTGGACATTTCCGTCCGCCGACATCATAACGATGGGAAGGTCTGGCCTCTGTTGCGCAATCGCTTGAAAGGCCTCCATGGCGTCTGAATATTGGCCATTGCCGTCCAAAAGAACGCATCCACTGGCTAGGGTTGATATCTCGCTGAGGAGGGCTTCGGCGTTCGGGTAGCTATTGACCTGGTAGCCACAGGCATCCATCAGCGCACTGATGGCCAAACGCTCACTGGGCCGGCTATCGATGATATGAACAGAGGGGCTCTGCGAGCCTCTTGATTTTGTGCGACTGGGCATGGTCGCTTCAGCTTTGCCTGCAGGGCGGCAGAACGAAGGTGAATGTCCCGCCCCTCCAGCTTCCTTGCCGCTCCGATGGTGACGGTCCATCGTACCAAAGTCGGCCGTTATGGCCTCGGATGATGCTTTGGCTAATAGCAAGTCCAAGGCCGGTCTGACCTCGTGTCACAGGGTTTTGGGTGCTGAACACGGTTTCTTCGTGCTGATCGCGCAAGGCTGTTCCGTTGTGACGGATACACACGCGCCAGAGGCCTGCGGGATCTTGATCCAACTGAATTGAGATCTTCGGCCCTGCCATGCCGTTAACACATTCAATCGCGCTCGTGAGCAGGTAGTGCATCACCTTGCGAACCTGAAGGGGGTCGGCCATGACCAGGGCGTGATCATCGGGCAAATCCAACTGAATGTTGACGCCCGCGTCTGTACATTCCTGAGTTAAATCGCTTGTCGCCTCCCGGATGAGGTCATCGAGGTGAGCGGCGTCGAAATAGGCCTGCCCTTTGTTGAGGACCTCTCGCAATCGGCGCAGCATATCGCCTGTTTTTTTGAGATGGTTAGCTGCCAGAACCAGCTGTGCCGCCGCTTTGGTGGCCACTGCACCTTGATCGAGGTTCAGTTGGGTCAGGGCGGCATGATTGTAGGAAAGCGCTGCGGTGAGGGGAGGGGCGATATCGTAGACGATGGCGGATGCCGCTGAGAGCGTTGGATCATAAGCGTCCAATGGGTTGTGCTGATTTGCGGTTTGGAAACCGTGGCTCAGATCGACAATCGCGGAGACGTGGCCAAGAAATATGCCGGTCCGACCAAATCGAGGCCTTGTCACTTCTCGAACGGGCAGGCCCTGGTTTTGGTCATCTAAGAGGTTGTAGTCGACGGTGAAACCGTCCCGCTCTTGTGCAACCGGCGCAAGCAAGCGTTCCAAAAGTGTCAACCGCATTTTCTCTTCGACGCGGTTTAGCCAGCCGAGCCCCTGCGCATCATCCATCCCCATTCCGGTGGATTGGGTCCAAGGATGATTGACCATCATCACCTGTGCTCGCGTATCCGTAATGCGCATAGCGATAGGACTTAGGTAAGCCGCCGTGATCCAAGGCTCGTCGGCGTTGCGCGTTTCAGCCGGGGTTTCAGGCGGCCTATTGTCGACACCAAGATCGAAGGTATCTGTCTGTTGTCCAAAAGTACCTGTTGCATGGAACGCGCGGCTTGTCGGCTTTTGGTAAGACATCTTTTCATCTTTGCTTGTTGGTCGCGGACTGTTTGTGCCTTGTCGATGATGGACGAAATAATTAGGGGCGGGCGAAGCGATCAAGAATCGCCGATTACGTATTTTTCACTATCTGCGCGACCGTCAAAATTGCAATTAACATAGATCAATATGAAACGGACTTTTCACTACGTAATCACCCTAATTTTGACGCTGTAGCTAGTTTGTTACCTCTGAACCTCCAGAACGGAGTTTTCTCATGGAACATCATCAAACCAACGCTGTCGTAAATAGAACAATGTCAGACCGAGCTGCGCATGGCGTGCGTCAGGTCCTGAGCAGAGGGGAAACGCTTTATACGGAAGATGATTTTTCCGGTGATTGGTTCATCGTATTGAGCGGTGTGTTGCGCACTTGCCGTTATCTTCCTGACGGCCATCGGCAGGTCACCGGCTTTTTCTTTCCTGAGGACGTCTTCGGCCTAGAGGCCCCTACACGGCGCACCAGCGCGGAGGCGGTCACTGAGGTTGTGCTCATGCGCTATGATCGCGCCTTCATTGACGGCGACGAAGGAGTGACCCTGCCGACTATAGGCCATACCCGCAACCTCCTGCTGGGTGCGCTCGACGCCGCCGAGGGGCGAATTGAGCTGTTAGGTTTGCGCAGCGCGTGTGAGCGGGTTTCAGGATTTCTGCTGCGAATGGACAGTTTGATGGACGAAGATGGCTATATCTTCCTTCCCATGGGACGCGCAGATATCGCTGATTATCTGGCTCTGACGGTCGAGACGGTGAGCCGTACCCTGTCATTGTTAGCCCGCAGAAAGCTGCTCTCGTTCCGGGGCCCCCAGAGGGTTCTGCTGGTCAGTCGCAGCCAACTTGAGGAATTGGCGGGTGGTCGCCCATGGTCATCACCCACCACAATGATGCAAAACATCGCCTATTCCACAAAGCGCGATGGACCCACTCACCTTCGAACCAATCAATATGTTTCTCACTAAGGGGGCGTTGGCCCTCTAGTCGAACCTATGGGCGGGCAAATCTGCCCTCAGGGCCACGGAGACCTCAGAACAGGGTCTGCGTGGCCCTTCGTCTTTAAGGCGAAGACCAGCTCAGGACGTCCGTAAATGCTCATCAGTTCCCTATTTTACCGCTTGGCTGTGTCCTTAGCTTTGGGGCTGCTGGTTGGATTTGAGCGGGGCTGGAGCTCGCGCAATATCGACGACGGACACCGCGTCGCTGGCTTTAGAACCTTTGGACTGATGGGTTTAACGGGCGGCGTGTGCGCAATTCCGGCTGGAGCTATCGTGATTGCGGCGGGTCTTGTCGTGATTGGCGGTGCGCTCATTGTTTTTCACCAATTGGAATATCAGCGAGACAAGGATCTGGGAGCGACGAGCTTTGTCGCAGCCATATTGACCTATGGATTGGGGGCCGTCGCTGTGCGGGGCGAGCCGTTAGTCGCTGCGGCCACGGCGACCGTCGCAGCAGGGCTGTTGGCGTCGAAATCACCGCTTCATGCTTGGATCAAGGCTGTCACCTGGTTGGAGCTGCGCGCCTTCTTGGTGCTGATGGCGATGACCATCTTGGTGCTGCCGATCATGCCGCGTGTTGCGGTTGATCCGTGGGGCGTGCTGGTGCCCGCCGAGGTGTGGTTCCTTGCTGTTCTGATCGCAACCTTGTCCTTCGCCGGGCATGGAGCGGTGCGCTTTTTTGGCGAAAGGGCAGGGGTTATGGTTTCAGCCCTGGCCGGGGGGCTGGTCTCTTCTACCGCGATGGGTTTGCTGTTTGCCAAGTCCGCGCGCGACGTTCCGAATACGGCAAAGCGAATGGCGGGTGCCGCCCTGCTGTCCAGCGGCGTCATGGCGCTACGGACTGGTTTTCTTCTTGGTCTGGTAAGGTTTGAGCTTTTGCCGCTGCTCGCACCAGCCTTGGCGGGTATGGCGTTGGTCTCGTTCATTGCCGGATTTATGTTGATTGCACGGCCAACCGGCGCTGCTGGAGGGCAGGACCCGGCACCTGGCGACCTGCGCCAAGCCGCGCCATTTGATCTTTTTTTGACGCTTCGATTGGCGGGATTGATCGGATTTGTGATGGTGGCGGCGCGCTTGGCCCGCCAGTCCTTTGGTCAAGAGGGCGTCTATCTGGTTTCAGTTTTGGCCGGCCTTGGCGATGTGGACGCGGTTACCCTGTCCTTGGCCAGAGGGCCTATCTCGCATCGCGATCTGGTCGCAACCGCGCTGGCTATCGGCATGGCTGTCGGTGCCAATACCCTCATGAAGTCCTGTCTCGCGCTCGTCATTGGAGGTCGTCGACACGGCTTGTGGATCTTAGCGGCAAATCTCGTCGGCCTGTCTGTCGCCGCTCTCACAATGTTGGTGAGTTTCGACTGATCAATCTGCGCTGGAGTGATGTTGATCAATCCAATTTGACCACAAATCATGGACTGTATCGTCAATATTTGTGATGCCGAAGGTGCCTCTTTAGGTGGGATTGATTAGCATGGAAAAAACTATTGAGGTTCAGGCAGAGTCTCCATTTGGATGGCAAGCCGCAGCCACTGAAGCCATTACGGCTGCATCTCAGACCATGCGCGGAATAAAGAGTGTAAAGGTGGATTCTTTTGAGGCCATGTTTGATGACGGTAGGGTGGTTAACTACCGTGTCCGGGCCTTGGTATCCTATTCGCTGGATAGCTAGCGCAGAGGCCCCGCTTTAACCCTGACCCAGGGACGAGGTCAGCTTGAAACGGCGTTCGGCCTCTTGCTGCATGCTGCGGTAACATTCACAGGCGCTTGTTTCGAGCCGCTCGCGGTTCGTGATGCTGATTTTGCTGTGGCCGCTCTCGACGCAGCCCAAACGGCGCAATTCCCCCATAGCGACCGTAACGCCCGCCCGACGGATCCCGAGTAGGATCGATAGGGTTTCGTGGCTAATGTTTAAAGTCGGCTCGGTAGTCCTGTCGTCGGCCATCAACAACCACTTTGCGAGACGCTGAGTGCTGCTATGGCGCTGACTGCAGGCCGCTGATTGCGAAATCTGATCGAATGTACCCTGCACCGCGCGGATGATGGCTTTCCGAAGCGGAATTATCCTTTCGATCAAAACGAGAAGCTGTGATGTCTTGATCCGGTAAGCCGTCATGTCGATCTGGACTGTCGCGTCGATCGGCCCTGCGTCTAGTCCGGCGATGGCTTGCCAGCCGATGGTCCCTTCAGAACCGACCATGCCGGTTTCAACAACCGCTCCATCGTTCAGTGTGAGGTTCAGGGAGACCACTCCGCTGGTGATGAAATAGAGGTGGTCCATCGCTTCGAACGCGTGCGCGACATCCGTTCCGCGCTTCAATTTAACCAACTCAGCGTGCCCTAGAACTTCTGAAAGGTCTTGGTTGGTCAGGGTGTCGAGGACTAGGTTTTTTAAAATGCCAGAAGCGTATTTTTCGACTGTTGGCATCAAATTCACGTCCATCCGAGGTGTTCGGCTTCTTCAATTAGTTCGATTCGATTATAATTAAACTAAAGTCATCAATTTAGATTGTTTTTTAACTATCCTGTAGGTCGAAAATTTTTATCGAAAACTTAAATATATAAAACTAGCCATGCTAAAATTTATATCAACTTTTTCCAATCCTAAATAAAAATTGATAGATATTTTGCTTCTATATCGTGAAGTCATCTAAATTCAGTACGGTATAGTACAAGCAAGATAAAAAAATTCTGCAAAAATTGTCGGTGGCTTGGTGATGGCGGGGGTTGTTATCATGATAAAATTCGACAGGTCCTGTGCTTTTTGCTCTGTTCGGAATGTTGGATTATGCGCAAACAGTAGCGATCATATTTTTGAAAATTCAGATGATGAAATATTTCCAGATAAAAGAGACGGGATTTTACCT